>NZ_VSZV01000309.1:0-38938 GCF_008919455.1 Rhizobium sp. PEPV16 | reverse complement strand
ATCGGCAGGAAGGGTTTCGACAATGTCGATCTCGTTGGAGAGAAGCGATGCCAGACGGGCGCCGTCATCGGGCAGGAAGCGCAGCGTGACGTTCGACCAGTGTGAGGGGCCTGCGACATAGCTGTCATTCCGCTTCAAGGTAAGATTGCTGCCTGGCGAATAGGAGACAAAGGAATGTGCCCCGGTTCCGATTGCACACTTGCCGTTGTCGAAATCCTGGACCGGCGCCTCCTTGCAATCGGCGCTGATAATGCGAATTCGGCTGACGGAATTCAGCAGGATCGGATCCGGAACCTTTGTCTCGACGACGATGGTATAGGGATCCGTGGCGGTGACATTGACAATATTGCGGGTGTAGGAAGCAAAGCTCTGGCTGGGCTTGTCGCGGGCACGCAGAAGCGAAGCGATGACGTCATCGGCGTTGAACTCGCTGCCGTCATGGAATTTCACGCCCTTCCGCAGCTTGAATTCCCAGTGGGTCGGATCGACGACTTTCCACTCGGTGGCGAGTTCCGGCGCATTTGCCGACGTTCCCGTGAGGTTTATGAGGCTGTCCCAGATATGGCGCGAGGTCGCATTGTTTGGCGCCGAACTGTCTTCATGGGGATCCAGCGTCGTCGGCGTCGTCGACATCCCGATCGTCAACGGGGTTTCCTGTGCGGCGACCATTGCAGGAATAGCGATCGTTCCGAGCAGCCCGATCGCTGCCCGCGTCAATATTTTTGCGGCCATTTCTTCCATCCCGGTTTAGCGATTTTTGGGCCGACCTTGCTTGGTCGGTACGAGCGGGTTCCCGTCCACTCTTGACACAAATTGGTAAGGGGGCCTCAAGGGGGCTGTCAAACGGAAAACAAGCGCGTTACGATAGGCGTAACCTGAAATTATGCCACTCCTTCAGCCTTTGTCGCGGAGAAAATTCTGGTCCCATGGACAAAAGACAACCATCAAAAAGCGATATTGTGCAATCTGTTGATGTCTGCATCGACGTATTGCTGAATGTCGCCAAAAATCCGGATATCAGACTGACCGAGGTGGCGCAGAACCTCGGGGAAACCAAGCCGAGAATTTTGCGCATGTTACGCACACTGGAACGGCGTGGCCTAGTGCGGAAGAGCGATACGGGCACTTACCGGCTGGGGACGACTGCGATCATTCTCGGGACCGCTGCCTCGACACAGGTTGATCTGGTGCGAATAGCCAATCCTATTCTTGAAGAAGTCGGCCAGAAGGCGAACGAAACGACCCAGCTCAGGATCATCGACAATGGCGAATCCCTGTGCATTGCAAAGTTCGAACCGATGCGCGACTTGCGGGTTCAGGCGATGATCGGTCGAAGGCGGCCGCTCACGGCCGGCTCGTACAAGGTGCTTCTCGCCTATCTCCACCCCCAGGTGCAGGCGCAAATGATCCCCGAGACTTTGCCGCGGCTGACCAAGCGCACGATCACGGATCGTGGCAAGCTGGTTGCTGAATTGGATAAAATCCGCCGCCAGGGATTTTGTGTGAGTTATGGTGAAGTGAGCGAGCAACTCGTATCCGTCTCAGTGCCGGTTTTGGCATTCGACGGATCCGTGATCGCCGCGGTGAATGTCGGCGCCCCGGCCTTCCGCACGCAAAAAAGCGACGTCGACCGCTTCATCGTTCTGCTGAAGGAGGCCTCCAGCAAGATATCGGCCCGGCTGGGATGGTAGAGCTTTTCGTTCTCAGCCATCTCGGACCTTGTCTCTTCGGTTCGACGCCCATCAAGGCGAGCCAACGCAGGTTGTTTCGTGCCAAGCCCGCTCTTTGAGCTAGGGGAAAAGATCGGGGAGTTCGGAGCGTGCAATGCGTCGCAACCTGACCGCTTCCGCCATATCTATCGAGCGATAGGGAAATCGCAAACGGGTGCCTACGGGTCCCCAATTGCCGATCGCACTCAAAAGTTTGTCGAGAGCGGCGTTCGAATAGCCGAATTCCTGGCGAAAGGGGACGATATGCGCGTCCATAAACGTGCAGATGCGTCGCTCCAGATCGAGTGCGGCGTCGATCTCGTTTCGCATCGAGACCGTCCAGGTCTGAGCGCCGCGGGGACTAAGGCAGGCGACATTGGAAAAGGAGCCTGCTGCCACACCTTCCTTGGTGCCGGTTGCGAGATGATGGCCGGGGACGAAGAGCGAAAGCCCGGACAGATGCCGGCGTGCCTCGGCATACCAGGAGGCGTCGCCATCGGCGAGCTTGATGCCGATCACCTCAGGGACTGCTGCGCAGACCATGCCGAGCTCCCTTGGTGCCAGCACGCGTTTTGCATGCGGCGGATTATAGAGGATGAGCGGAATGCCGTCGGCAGTCTCGGCCGCTCGTTTCAGGAAGTCGACCGCTTCGGCATCGTTGAGCGGCCACCAGTCGGGCAATATGACCTGAATGGCGCGGGGATCGAGCGCGGCGGCGCGGCGGACGCGATTGAGCATGATCAGCGGGTCGGGCTGGCAGGCGCCGATGACGAATGGCGTTGAAGATGCCTTGCAGCGTTCGGCCAGCATTGCCTGGATCCTGTCAAACTCCGCCTCCGTCTGATTGTGGAATTCGCCGGCGGTGCCGTTCGAATAGATACCATCGACGCCGGCATCGATGAGGATGTCGATCTCTTCACCAAGCTTGTCGAATTCGATGCTGTCATCGGCTGCGATCGGCAGAAGCAGGCTCGCCCAATTTCCGCCGATGGCAGGACGCGGCGTCTTCGCATTCATCTCTTGTTTCTCCGATGGATGACGGATCAGTTGAGGTCGTCACGGATGCAGGCCTTGAAGTGGCCGGGAGCGATTTCCCGCAGTTGCGGAACGGCGCAGGCGCAGGCATCGAGCGCGCTCGGACAGCGCGTGCGAAAAACACATCCGCTCGGCGGATTGGCCGGACTTGGAATATCGCCTTTCAGGATCTGCCTGTTACGGCGGACATCCGGATCAGGCGACGGAATCGCCGAGAGCAGCGCGCGCGTATAGGGATGCTGCGGTCTCGCATAGAGATCAGCACTCGGCGCGATTTCCATGATGCGGCCGAGATAGAGCACGATCACCCGGTCGCAGATATATTCGACGACGGCAAGGTCGTGCGAGATGAACAGCATGGTCAGGCCAAGCTGCTGCTGCAGGTCGCGCAGCAGGTTGATCACTTGCGCCTGGATCGACACGTCGAGCGCTGAGACCGGCTCGTCGGCGACGATGAATTCCGGCGATAAGGTCAACGCACGGGCAATCCCGATGCGCTGGCGCTGGCCACCGGAAAATTCATGCGCGTACCGATTGATCGCATCGGCGGGCAGGTCGACCTTTGCCAAGGCCGATCGCGCCCGCTCGAGCCTGTCGCGGGCGGTTCCGATCCCTTGGATCTTCAGGCCTTCCGTCAGGATCTCGCCGATCGTCATGCGCGGCGACAGGCTGGCGAAGGGGTCCTGGAAAATATATTGCATGCGCGGCCGTTGCCGTCTGAGCGCGGAGGCGGAAAGTGCTGTGAGTTCCGTCCCGTCGAAACGGACGCTGCCTGACGACGGTTCGACGAGGCGAAGGACGGAACGCCCGATCGTGGTCTTTCCGCTGCCGGATTCGCCGACAAGCCCGACGACTTCACCCTTGCCGATATCGAAGGAGATCCCTTCAAGAATGTTCAGCCGCGTGCCACGGGAGGTATAATGTTTCGAAAGGTCGCGGACGGAGAGCAGCGGTGCGCTCATCTAGATCTCCTGCCATCTGATGCAGCGGCTTCGGTGCTGCGGATTGACCTGTTCGAGCGCGGGAACCGCGACGCGACAGGCATCGATGGCGAATTTGCAGCGCGGGGAAAAGGCGCAGCCGCTCGGCATGTTCATCAGGCTCGGAACCATGCCGGGAATGGCCGCAAGCTTTTCGCCGGCCAGCTTCATTCGCGCGGCATCGCCAAGGCGCGGCATGGAGGCGAGAAGGCCCATGGTGTAGGGGTGCTTGGGATTGCGGAAAACCTCGCCGACCGGCCCTTCTTCGACGATCCGGCCAGCATACATCACAGCGACGCGATGGGCGATTTCGGCGACGACGCCGAGATTGTGGGTGACAAAGAGCATGGCCATGCCGCGCTCGCGCTGCAGTTTGAGGAGCAGGTCGAGAATCTGCGCCTGGATCGTCACGTCGAGCGCCGTTGTCGGCTCGTCGGCGATCAGCAGCGCCGGATCGCAGGCGAGCGCCATGGCGATCGTCGCGCGCTGGCGCATGCCGCCCGAGAGTTCGTGCGGATATTGGCCGGCGCGGCGTCGAGCGTCCGGTATGCCGACGCTTTCAAGCAGCGCGACGGCTGCGTTCATCGCCGCCTTGCGGTCCGCACCACGGTGGATGCGGATCGGCTCGCCAATCTGGTCTCCGATGGTGAAGACGGGATTGAGGCTCGACATCGGCTCCTGGAATATCATGCCGATGTCATCGCCCCTGATCCTGCGCATGCTCTCGTCGTCGAGGGCGACGAGATCGCGGACCACGCCGTCGCTGGTCGCAAGGCGGATGCTGCCTGCAGCGATCACGCCGATGTTGCGGGTGAGCAGCCGCATGACCGATAGGCTGGTGACCGACTTGCCGGAGCCGGATTCGCCCACGAGCGCAAGCGTCTCGCCGGCGGCAACGGTCAGGTCGATATTGTTGACCGCCGTGATCTCGCCGCCGCGGATGCGGAAGATCGTTCGCAATCCCCTGATGTCGAGTACGGGTTCGGCGGTCTGTTCCATCAGCTGGCTCAGTTCAGCAGGCCGGTTGCACGCAGGATCTCATCGATCCGCGCGGTTTCGGCTTCGTTGAGGGAGGCGCGCGGTCGCGGCATGACGGCGGAATCAATGATGCCGAGGCTGCGCATGGCGGTCTTGAAGGCGCCGATACCCGCCGCGCCGCCGCTGACGCGTCCCTGCGCGACCCAGACGATTTCGAACAGGCGGCAGAGACGCTCCTGTTCCTTCTTCGCGGCGACCCAGTCGCCGCGCTGGGCAGCATCCCAAAGGCGGACATAGCCGTGCGGATCGACATTGGCGATACCGGGAACGACGCCATGGGCGCCCATCAGCAAGGCAGTGTCGACGACGATCTCGGAGCCGGTCATCAGGAAGACGTCCTTGTGCTCCGCAAGATCGAGGAGCGCATAGCGGAAGTTGCCGTCGTCGCCGCTGGAATCCTTGAGGCCGATAATGGCGCCTTCCCTGGCGAGCGTGACGACGGTCTGGCGCTGCAGCTTGACGTGAACGCAGACGGGAATGTCGTAGGCGACCAGGGGAACATCCACCGCGTCGCGGATATAACGGAAGTGGTCGAGGATCTCGGACTGGCTGGTGACGGTATAGAATGGCGCCGTCACCACGACTGCATCGGCGCCGGCCGCCTTTGCGACCTTCGCATGGGCGATGACGCGATCCGTGGTCGGATCGATGACGCCGACGATCAGCGGCACCCGACCATTCACCACCTTGGCCGAATGGTCGATGATTTCCCGCCGGGTCTTTTCGTCATGGAAGATCACCTCGCTCGTCGAGCCGAGCACGAATACGCCATGGCAGCCGGCATCGATCAGATGCTCGAGCACGCGTGTATAGGATGGGTAGTCGACGGTGAGATCCGGATTGAGCGGTGTTACGACAGGGGGAACGACACCCTTGAATTTGGTCATTTTCGCTTCTTTCGATTGTCAGTTCAGTTCGGCACGCGGGTCGAAGGCATCTCTGAGGCCATCGCCAATGAAGTTGATCGCCAGGACGGCAAGGATGAGCGCGGCCCCGGGGAAGAGCCATTGCCACGGATATTGTTCGAGCACGGCGGTCGAGCGGGCCGCGTTCAGCATGT
The DNA here is from genome assembly GCF_008919455.1 of Rhizobium sp. PEPV16. NCBI lineage: Bacteria > Pseudomonadati > Pseudomonadota > Alphaproteobacteria > Hyphomicrobiales > Rhizobiaceae > Rhizobium > Rhizobium sp. PEPV16. Next base: position 33,116 of record NZ_VSZV01000309.1, on the reverse strand, counting down.
TGCCCCAGCTTGCTGCTGGCGGGGCGATGCCGAGACCGAGAAAGGACAGCCCCGCCTCGAGCAGGATGGCATTGGCGATCTGCAGTGTTGCATAGACCACGAGGATATCGATCGAGTTCGGCAGGCCGTGGCGAAAGAGCAGATGTCCGATGCCGGCGCCCATGCCGCGGGCGGCCATGACGAAGTCGCGTTCACGCAATTCCAGCAGCCGCGAGCGGATCATGCGCGCAAGCAACGGCCATGAGAGCAGCGAGATGACCAGCACCGTCGGCCAAATGCCGGTACCGGCGATCGAAGCGAGCACAAGCAGGAAGATGACGGGCGGCAGGGTCATCACCAGATCGACGAAGCGCATCGAGACGGCGTCCGTCCAGCGTCCGGCAAGCGCCGAGATTGCCCCGAAAAGAAACCCGATGACGGCAGAAAGCGCGGTCGATGCGACGGCGACGAGCAGCGAAATTCGGCCACCTTCGAGCACGCGGGCGAAGACGTCGCGTCCAACGCCGTCGGCTCCGAACCAGTGCGTTGCCGTCGGGCCGCTATTCATCGCCAAAAGATCGATGTCGTTCGGCCGGAAAGCCCACCACAGCGGATAGGAAAGGATCAGCAACAGCATCGGAATGGCAATGCAAACGCCGGCAACGGCTGCGCGGTTGAGCAGAAAACGACTGAAGGCGCGGGCCAGCGGGCCCGGGCTCCGGCGTTCGGAAGAGCGTGCCAGCATGATCAACCCACCTTGATACGCGGGTCGACGACCGCATAGGTGATATCGGTCAGAAGATTGACGACGATAACGCAGGCGCCGATGACGAGCGTCGCGCCCATGATGACGGGGTAGTCACGGGTCTGCACGGCATCGACGAGCAGAAGACCCATGCCCGGCCAGTTGAAGACGCTCTCGATGAAGATGGCGCCGCCGATTGCAAGCCCGATGGTGGAGCCGATCAGCGTGACAATCGGAAGAAGCGCATTGCGCAAGGCATGCTTGGTGATGACCCAGAACTCGCGAACGCCCTTGGCGCGGGCCGTGCGCACGTAATCCTGGTTCAGGACTTCGAGCAGCGAAGCGCGCATGTAACGCATGATCAATGCGGCTTGCGCGACAGACAGAAGTGCCGCCGGCAAGATCAGATGGTGGAGGAGATCGCCCACCGAGAATTCCTCGCCCGGCGTCAGCATGCCGCCTGATGGCATCCAGTGCAGGCGGACGGAGAAAATATAAAGCCCGATCAGCGCGCTGAGGAATGCCGGGCTCGAAATGCCGGCAAGCGCAACCACCGACAAGGAGAGATCGGCCAGCGAATTGCGTCGGACGGCGCCGATCACCCCGAAGGTGATGCCGGCGACGATGGCAAAGGCAAGTGCGGTGCCCATCAAGAGCACTGTCGGGCCGATCCGTGACAGCACCAGGCCGAGAACCGGCTGATCGAGACGCTTGATCGAATAGCCGAGATTGCCGGTCAGCGCCTGCTGCAACCAGCCCAGATACTGCACGGGCAAGGGCTGATCGAGCCCGAGGCTTCTGCGCAGATCGGCAAGGTCTGACGGCGACATCGGCAGGTTCGGATCGATATAGGCATCGATCGGATCGCCGGGTGTCAGGCGCAGCAGCAGGAAGATCAGCATGCTCAGGGCAACGAGCATGCCTATTCCTATGATCAGGCGTCTGAGACTGTATTGGAGCATCGGCAATCCGTCTGTCGGGCCGTCTTGTCAGGTCGCCTTTTCAGGGTGGCCGAGGCCACCCTCAAGGCTTCGCGGAAAACGCCTATTCGGCGATCGACCATTTCTGCGGGTTTGCTTGGTAAGGACCGCCACCCGGCGCCGGCGTCCAGACGAAATCCTTCACCTTGGTCGAGACGATGCCGTAGCGGTTTGCCACCCAGAGCGTCGCCCAGGGCAGGTTCGTGTTCATCACCTTGCAGACGTCCTGGTAGGCGGCATCCCGCTTGGTGCTATCAGGCTCGGCCAAGGCACTATCGAGCGCTTTGGTGAGGTCAGGCATGCGAACCCTGGCGACATTCGGTCCGGCCGGAGGGATCTGCTTCTCGTTGAGGCCGACATTGATGCTTCCGGCATCCGGCCCGTTCTGCAGCCCGGCATAAACCAACTGGAACTGGGCAATATCCGGCGTCGCATTGAGCACGATGCTGTTATAGGTCGGCGCATCGACGGCGCGCGGGACGATGTTGATGCCGACCTGGGCAAGCATTGCCTGGACTGCGGCAAGCACGTTGGTCGCCAGCGGCGTGGTGTAATAGGTCAGAAGCGTGATCGGCTTGCCGCCATTGATCTGGTCCCAGCCGGCTTCCGTCAGCAACTGCTTGGCCTTCTCGGGATCGTAGGCGTAGGTGTCGATGCCCTGAGGTATCAGCTGTTCGGCGACATAGGCGCAATTGGCAGGCTTGGCCGCACCGCCATAGAGGCTCTGGATGATGGCATCGCGATTGATCGCGTACATCACCGCCTGGCGGACGCGCACGTCCTTCCAGAGCGGGGAATCGTGGTTGAAGCCGAGATAGTTGACGACGAAAGAGTTGCCTTCGATGACCTTGAAGTCCTTGTTGTCCTTGAAGGTCGGCACGTCGTTGGAATCGACATAGGTGAACTGGATTTCGCCGGACCTCAGCGCTGCGATCGCTGCGGCCGGGTTGGCGAAATAGCGATTGATGACGCGTTCCAGTGCGGGTTTGCCACCGTGATAATCGATATTTGCGGCAAGTTCGACATATTGATCTGAGACGTATTTGGTGAATTTGAACGGACCGGTGCCGATCGGGGCCGTGGACCACCAGGTGTTCTTCGCCAGTTGGTCGGCCGGGATCGAGGAGAGCGCATGCTCCGGCAGCATCATCACCTTGGTCATCGTGTCGGGAAAACTGCTGCTGGGTGCACTGAGCTTGATGACAACAGTGCGATCGTCCGGCGTATCGACCGACGATATGCCCTTCAGCCGGGCAGCCAGCACTGAGCCGGTTTTCGCATCCATCGCAAGGCCCATGGTGAACTTCGCGTCCTTGGCCGTGAACGGTTTGCCGTCATGCCATTTGGCGTCCGCCAGCTTGAACGTGTAGGTCATCTGGTCGGAGCTGACCTCGTAGGAGCTTGCCAGCGCGCCAACGACCTTCTGCAGCTTCTCGTCATAGGTGATCAGCGGTTCGTAGTAGACGCTGAGCCAGGTGAAGCCGGCGGTCGCGGCGAGCGGATTGAAGTTGCCCTGGAAGCCTCCGGGACCGACATCGAAGCCGCCGGACAGCGTGGCTGCCTGAGCATCAGCTGCAACGCCCGAAACGACAAGAGCCGGAACGGCAGCCGTCGACAGCAGGGCGCCAAGCGCAATAACGGATAGTCTAGACAGTCTTTTCATGTGTTCCTCCCACGTTTGAACTTGTCTTGTTGTTGGCAATCACCCGGGCAATGCCCTCGTAGTGACGATCCAGGCGTCTGCGCGCCTCCTCCAGATCTTTTGCCTCGATCGCATCGACGATCGCGGCATGGTCGCGCCACGTCGCCATCGGATCGGCATTTTCAAGGTTGACGAAATCCGACGCCTTGTAGAAGGCGAGCCAGAAGACATCGATCAGCCGCACCAGCGTTTCATTGTCCTGGCAGCGAAACAGCAGTCGGTGGAACAGCTGGTCGTCTTCCGCAAAGGTTTCGCCCCGCTCGGCATGGGCGCGCATCCGATTGACGGTGGCGCGCAGCTCGGCGATGTCCTCCTCGCCGATCACGTCGATCGTTTTGCGGATCAATCCCACTTCCAGCGTACGCCGGATTTCGAGGACCTCCTCGATCTGCCGCAGGGCGCCGCCGAGGCCGTAAGCGAGGTTGTCGAGAAGCGGCTCGAAGGAAAAGGCCTTCACGAAGATGCCGACGCCGCGCCGCGTCTCCAGCACGCCGAGCGATTCCAACGCCTTTATGCCTTCCCTCAGCGAATTGCGGCTGACACCGAGCTGGGTGGCGAGCTCTCCCTCAGCCGGAAGTAGGGTTCCGGGCGCAAGGCCATTGTCGTCGATATAGGCGCGAAGACTTTCCTGCACGGAGACATGCAACAGCGGCGCGCGCGTCAGCGGCTTCATCGATTTCAATGTCATGCCCCGGTCACTTTCCCGCATCGCCGATAAGATCGAAGTTACATATCGACTTGTAGGATATCTGTCAAATGGTCAGGCTTGGATGGCCGATATGGAACCGGCTCGAAGCCGGTTTAAGCTGGTCGTTTTTGGGCACCAGAAGGACAACAGGAACAGCATATTTTGCTGGAATTACTTCATTGGAGGCGTTGATCGACCTCTGGAGAGTGGACCACCACCCGGTTGCGGTCGCTCTTTTTCGCAAGGTAGAGGGCCGCATCCGCTTGTCGCTGCATGTGCTCTGCTGACACGAGTTCACCGTTTTGCCTCGATATCGCTAGTCCGATGCTGACAGTGACCCAGGGACCGACGCGGGAGGTAGGATTTGGAAGAGACGCAGCTTCTACTCGGCTGCGAATTCTCTCAGCGACCAACCCGGCCTCTTGTTCATCAGAGCCAGGAAGAAAGACGAGAAACTCTTCGCCCCCGTATCGGGCGACCTGGTCCCGCTCGTCTCTCATGCTGCTCTGAATGATGCCGGCAACTTTTACCAGGCAGCGGTCGCCTTCGGCATGTCCGAGATTATCGTTGAGATGCTTGAAGTCGTCGACATCGCACATCAGCATCGCCGCGCCGCTCGTTCGTTTCAGCTCCTTGTTCCAGAAATGATTTAGCGTTTCCATCATCGAACGCCGGTTGGCGACACCCGTCAACGGGTCGGTCCGCGCCAGCAATTCCAGCTGCGAGTTGGCGTCGGTAAGCTCCGCGAGGCGACTTCGATCTCGTAACTCAAGCAAGAAAGTCTTCTGAGCGAAGATGGTGGCGGTGCGTCGGGCAACGACGGTTGCAGCCACACCGCTGGCGAAAAACAGCGTCCCGGCCAGAGCACTTCCCACTTCGATGCCCGGATTTCGCAGTTGAAACACAAGGTAGAGACCGAGGGCAGCAGTACCGATCGCCATCGCCCAACCGAGTGGAATCGGAAATATGATAATGGCAGTGACGGCCACAAAAAGCATGATGGTCAAATGCCGCTCATAAAACTCGCCACCGGTGTTAACGCCCACCAAGGCGACCGACAGGAGGATGAGAAAAACAGCAGAGAGAAGGAAGATCCCCTGCACCCACAAAGCGTGCGGCCGCAGGAAGGCTACCGCAGCGACAAGAGCCGCGGGGGGAAGGATAGACGCTGGCCAAAGCATCGACATGACGGTTTCGGTCGGAAGCAAGATCGCGTTGAGGCCCAACGTCAGGACGTCGAGCACGATAACCCAAACCATCCACGCGCGGATGATCTTGGCAGTCCGCGGCCAGGAGCGTTCGCCAAAAAGCTGGGCCAGTTCCCCATTGAGGCGGATATCACGCGTGCGTCCACCGAGCAGGCGCTCGACTTGCTCTACAATGGCCGGGCTCAACCTCTGAAGAGGTTTCCGCGAAGACGCCCTTACCGGTTTGATAGGAGCTGTGGTTCGCTCGGTATCCATGTGTCGGATCTAGGGAGCAGACGACCGGCGGCAAGACGAGCAGCGAATTCTGCCCCGAAAGACGATATGCTTGCCCTAATGATTTTGTACCAGCAGACGACAGTATGTCGTTACCGTATCATATTGGGTCAAAGTCTCATTCGTTCCAGGCCGAACTCACGATTCGATTCTTTTCACGGCGATCACCTTTCAGTCGGTAGACCGACACGTGATTTGCCCTCCGTCAGAGCGGGATAGCAAGCGTTCGACTTGGCGTCTGGTTTCCGAATGACGGCTGCAATTTGTCCCAGTTCCAAAAGCGCCATTCCAAACCACGCGAGGAGTTGCCAGGTGATATCGCACTCCATATATTGATAGCATAACCATCAGTCTTAAGGGAGTGCAATCGATGGCTGCAGTTACAATACGCAATTTGTCTGACGAGACACACCGTGCCTTAAGAGTGAGGGCAGCTCATCACGGCCGCAGTACAGAAGCAGAAATCCGTGACATCCTTGAAACGGCGGTACGGCCAGCTGAGCGCGTCATGTTGGGCTCGTTGCTAGCATCGATCGGGCGCGAGGCAGGGCTTTCCAACAACGACGTGGATAATCTGCAGCTCGTCCGAGACAAAGCGCCTGCGGAACCTATGAGTTTCGAATGATCCTGATCGATACCAACGTCATCTCGGAGCCATGGAAGCCCACACCCGATAATCAGGTACTGGCGTGGATCGATGCCCAAGCAGTGGAAACGCTGTTCGTGTCGGCGATTACAGTAGCTGAGTTACGGTTCGGCATTGCCGCGATGCCTAGCGGAAGACGAAAGACCGTCCTCTACGATCGACTAGAACAGGAAGTTCTGCCTCTATTTTCAGGGCGCGTTCTATCCTTCGACATGGCTGCGTCACAGAGCTATTCGGAATTGATGGCGCGAGCACGCGTAGCAGGTCGGGCAATCGGTAAAGCAGATGCCTATATCGCCGCAACTGCCGCGGCGAACGGATTTATTGTCGCCACCCGCGACACTAGTCCCTTCGAAGCCGCAGGACTTAACGTTATCAACCCGTGGTACGCACCAACATAGCAGCGACAAAGCGTCAGATGATTGCGGAGCCGCAATCGCCAGCTCGACCCATCAAGACTGGCAGATTGATGGTCGTCTCGGTCCGCAGTTAGGCCCTTCCTCGCACGACAGAACCGCCTGCGTTGGGCATTTCACCTGGCACAAAACGCTACGAGGCCTCGATGCTACGTGCAACCTCTTCGAGAATGTGGGTGCGGGAATTTATGGATTAAAAGGTGACTAAAATAATCATCTTATGTTGACAAGGCCAATTTCGCTCCATAGGTTCCGCCCGCATCCGTGACGTAGGGACCAAGCAATGGCGTATGTTTTTTTGAACGTTTCTAATAATCTACCAACAATTTACAGAGAGACGCTATTTGCCACGACAGCGATCCTCCTGATTGGCGTTGCGGTGCCGCCGGCCTTCGCCCAGACCGCTTCCGCAGATGCCAACGCGACTGCGCTGGAACCGATCGTCATTCAAGGTGCAGCCTCTGATAGCAAGACCGACCGGACGTCGGTGACAGCCAAAAACAGCGCCGGCGCAACCAAGATCAGCACGCCGCTCGTCGAGACGCCGCGTTCGATCTCGGTGACGACGGAGAAGGAAATCGAGCAGCGCGGCGCGCAGACGGTCATCGAGGCTGTGCGCTATTCGGCCGGCGTGACAACAGGAACGAGCGGCTTCGATCCGCGTTTCGACCAGGTCTACATTCGCGGCTACAACGCCACGACGGTCGGTGATTATCGCGACGGATTGCGCCAGCCCTATATCAATTACGGCATGTTCCGCACCGAACCCTATCAGTTGCAGCGGGTCGAAGTGATAAAGGGACCGGTTTCCGTTCTTTACGGTTCTGGTTCGCCGGGCGGCCTCGTCAACAAGATATCGAAGCTTCCGACCGAGGAGCCGATCCGCGAAGTCGGCATTAGCTACGGCACCGAGGATCGGGTGCAGGGGATGTTCGATTTCGGCGGGCCGATCAGCGAAGATAACGAGGATTTTCTCTATCGCATCGTCGGCGTCGCCCGCCGCGGCGACACCAATTTCGATATTGCCGACGACCGCTATTTGATAGCGCCGTCCTTTACCTGGAAGCCTGATGAGGGCACATCTTTCACGGTTTACGGCTTGGCGCAGGCAGATGAGACCGACTCAAATGTCGGCGCGATCACGACCTTGGACGGCAGGATCCTCGATATCAGGGCGAGCGATCCCGACTATGATTACCAGAAGGTCAAGCAGCAGCAGGTCGGCTATCAGTTCGAGCATGAATTCGACAACGGCCTGACCTTCCGGCAGAACCTGCGCTATTCGCACCTCGATCTGGAGGCTCGCTACCTCGGCGTTACCAGCTGGACCGGGACAGTCGCGCATCGTGGCACGAATGCGATCCGGGACGACATGAACGTTTTCCAGGTCGACAATCAACTGGAGGCGAAATTCGACACAGGCCCGCTTGCGCATACGATGCTGTTCGGGCTCGACTACACGAATCTCCAGTCGAGCTTTGGCTATGGCGCCGGAGCTGCCGATCCGGCATTCGATTTCGATATCACCAATCCGACCTATGGAGTCTCGGGCGCTACGCCGGATTATAATGCCTTGGCTTCCGATGCCGACATGCGGCAGGTCGGCATTTACGTCATGGACCAGATCGAGGTCGGAAATTGGCGCTTCAACCTCGGCGGCCGGCAGACCTGGGTGAATCAGACGCGAGATGCGACCTTGCCCACGGTCAGCTCGGAGGAGGTCGACAAGAACGCCTTCTCCGTACAGGCAGGCGCGCTTTACCTCTTCGACAACGGCATAGCGCCGTTCGTTTCCTACGCGACCTCCTTCGATCCAGTCACCAACCGATCGGCCACCAACACAATTCTTCCGCCGACGAAGGGCGAGCAATACGAGCTCGGCGTGAAGTACCAGCCTCCCGGCTCCGACATCCTGCTATCGGCCGTTGCCTATCACATCGTCGAGCAGAATAAACCGAGGCTCGCCAACCCGTTGACATTTGCCTACGATTCTCAGGGAGAGGTGACCGGAAAGGGTATCGAGCTTGAAGCCCGCGCGGCGATCGCCGACGGTCTCGATATTATTGCGGCCTATACCTACAACGACTCCGAAGTGACCGGGGGCAACAACGTCGGAAATACTCCGGCCATCACCCCGACCCATATTGCGAGCCTTTGGGCGAACTACACTTTCCAGGAAAGCAATCCCTTCAACGGTCTGTCGGTTGGCGCGGGCGTGCGCTACATCGGTGAGACCTGGACGGATGTCGCCAATACCTCGAAGAATCCTGCGACTTTCTATGTCGATGCATCCGCCTCCTATGATTTCGGCGCAGTCGACAAGAAATACGAGGGCCTGACAGCCGCCTTCAACATCCGCAACATAGCCGATGAGCGCGAAACAATTTGCGAAGAGGGCTTCTGCTATCTCGGCCAGGGCCGCAACATGACCGGCACCCTGAAGTATCGGTGGTAATACATGGCGGCGGAGACGAATGGAGCGCTCCAGCCCGCGACGTTGATCGCTGAACACCCCGTCGCTCATCAGGCCGTCGATTTAGACGCCCTGGTGGGCGACGGCCCGTTCTCCTATTGCCGCGGCAAGCTGCTCAGCGCTCTCCCGCCGACCGGCACCGTCATTCCCTGCAGGGATCTTTGCGACCGAGCGATCTTCGACGAGATCGTTGACCGATATGCGCAAAAATATTCGGGCAGCGACCGTCGTGCGATCGTCTCCATGTGGACGCTCTACTATTTCAGCATGCTGACCATCGCACCCAGCGTCCACATGTTCGTGCACCGCATCGGGCTGCCGTTGGAGATCGACCGCCTATCGCTCGTCTGCAACGAGCAGACAGGCGAACCGGAAGCATTCGTGATGTCCGGCAGGCCCGAGGCGACGAGTGACCCGGCCGGCGAGCTTCACCGGCTGATGCGCGGCCACGCCGAGCCTCTGGTCGCGGCGATTGCCGCCAACGCCGGCGTTGCGCCGAAGCTTCTCTGGAACAATGTCGCGGCCTATCTCTCCTGGATTCTGAAGGAGATCGCTCATCGCCATGAGCCCGTCCTCGTCGAAGGCGGCCTGGCGCTGCTGGAAGAAGCTCAATGGCCGGGCGGCGGGCGCAACCCGATGTTCGGCATGATCCGCATTGCGCGCCAGCAATGCGGGCTCGAATTCGTGCGCCGGAAAGTCTGCTGCCTGCGTTATAACCTGCCGGGCGTCGGCGGCTGCGGCGAAGCCTGCCCGCTGCCGGAGGGGCGCCACTAGCTCCTATCGTCCACCGCGCGCAGAGACGGTGCCCTGCGCGCCAGTTATTGCCAATGCGCGCCAAGCAGAAAGTCCCGTCGTCTCAAAGCGCAGTCTCGCCTGCCTGAGCACCGGCGAGTGGCTTGACCATGAACAGGCATGGATGGTCCTCGTGCCAGAGCTTTGCAAAGATCTCCGCCCGCACAAAGCCGTTCCGGTCATAGAAGCGCCGCGTCGCCTCGAACTGGGGTTCGTCGAGGCCGCGCGGGGCGAGCGTCTTGACCGTCAGCAGCCGGGCACCCGATTCATGTCCGAAACGTTCGGCCGCATCGATGAGATGGCGTCCGGCGCCGCGACCGTGATGTTCGGGTCGTGTCGCAATCAGCGCGATCTCGACGGCGCCGGGCGGGTGCGGCTTCAAGGCCATCAACGCGGTCACGACATCCGCTTCGACATAGCCGAACACCGGCAGGTCTTCGATCGCCAGGGCGCTCGCTTCGATGACCTCATGTTCTGAAAACCAGTCCGGCAAAGCCCCCATGATCGATCGGCAGAGCTCTGCCTTGCCGGTCAGGATCTCAACTGCTTTTCCCATTTTTTCTCGCCTCCGATCGGTCGATTTAAACTTGACTCCTGTTATCACCTTAAAATAGACACTGCAATCAAATCGTGTACTTCTGCTCAAAAGAGGAGCCTGAGACCGAACCGGCCAGCAACGACAGAGCCTGATTTTCCATTTGTAAAAAGGGTACAGGACAATGCACACATTGCATCGTGATGTGAACGGAAATGCCGTGGTCAACGCCATGATCGAAAACAAGGACAAGCTCCTTAAAACGATTGAAAGCGTTGTCAAATCAAAGTCATATTCCGAGGACATCTTTCAGGATGGAGTCATCAAAGCCTATGGGGTCAAAACCGACGACATTCGTTGCCCGATCGGCTACGCCTTCCGCATGGTCTATAATCTCGCACTCGACGAGAGCCGGCGGCGACGCCAGAATATGAACAACCATAGGTCGATAGACCAGATTCAGGAGATCACGGCTCCCGTCCCCACCGTGCTCGACCAGCTCGTCGCTGCCGAGACCCTGCGCAATGTGCTTGCCTCGCTCGAGGCGCTGCCGAAGCGAACCAACGATGCCTTCATTCGCCATCGCCTCAACGGCGTGCCGCAGAAGGATATTGCAGCCGAACTCGGCGTCTCAAGGACGCTCGTCAACTTCATGATCAAGGCGGCGGAGGAACATTGCCATCTGGCGATCGCCGAACCTGCGTTCCGCCCCGATCATGCACACCGGCAGGAGCCTAGCGTTTCGCCGCGTGCAGCGCCTGCTGCAAATCGCTCCACAGCCGTTCCGGCTCTTCCAGGCCAACGGCGAAACGAACCGTCTGCTCGCTCACGCCGAACCGGATGAAGGAGGTCATCCGGTCGGGGATCTGCAGCGCGACCTTGGCGGGGACCACCAGCGTTTCTGGTCCCCCCCAGCTGACACCGAGACGGATGTCGCGAAGGCTATTCACAAAACGTGCGACATCGATATCGGGATTGAGGTCGAAGGCAAACAGCCCGGCATAACCCGTCAACGTCGCCCGCCCGGGGTGCTCCTGAAACGCCGGGTGACGAACGCGTCCGATCGCAGAATGCTCCTTCAGCCGCCCGGCCAGCAAAAGCCCGCTGCGCTCATGCTCCTTGAGACGGACACGCAGCGTGCGCATGCCGCGCAGCAGCAGCCAGGCCTCGAACGGTGACAGTTTGGCACCGACATAGGGGTAGGATGTCGCATTGATCCTGGCAATGGATTCCTTCGAGCCGACGACGACGCCGGCGACCGTATCGCTGTGACCGCCGAGATATTTCGAGGCGGCGTGAATGACGATATCGACGCCATGCTGGATCGGCTTCTGAAAGAGCGGCGTTGCCCAGGAATTGTCGATGATAGTCGTGACGCCAGCCTCCTTTGCCATGGCCGACAGCGCCGCAATGTCCTGAAGCTCGAAGACGAAGGATGTGGGGTTTTCAAGGTAGAGCAGCTTGGCGCCCGATAGCGCCTTGCGGACCTCGTCGTGGTCGGCGGGATCGACGAAATCCACCGCGACGCCGAGCCTGGCAAGCAGCTTCACCAGAAGGCGGTAGACATCGTTGTAGAGATGGCGGACCGCAACGACCCGGTCGCCTGCCTCAACAAGGCTGAGAATTGTCGATGTGATGGCAGCCGTTCCGCTGGAGAAAGCACGTCCATCCTCGGCACCCTCGAGGCGGGCGACCAGGAGTTCGAATTCGCGGACCGTCGGATTGTCGCCGCGCGAATAGATGTAGTTGCGCGTGCGTCCGGCAAAGACATCCTCCATCGCCTCGTAACTGTCGTAAGTGAAGAGCGACGTCTGGAAGATCGGCGGAGACACGGCGTTGAATGCCGCCGGATCGACAGGCGTAAAGAGATCGTCAGCGACCGCATGGGCGCCAAGGTCGTGCGGGTTGATCGACTGGTTCATGGTCATCCTCTCATGGACAAAAGCTGGGATATGGATGGATGGAGGTCAGATGGTCGGCAGAGCGCTGCCGGAGCGCGCTGAGCGTCCTCGCCAGGCAGACGGCCGACAGCAGCCCGGTCAAAGCAGAGGCCAGGAATATTGCTGCCAGCAAGCCTGAAAAGCCGAAGAACGGCGGCAGAAGAGCAAGCAGCGGAAAGAGAAGATAGCCATTCTGCGCCAGACCGATGGCAACCGCCGCTTTCGGTCTGCCCTGGGCCTGGAAGAGGATCAGCACCGTTTGCCGCAGGCCGAACAGCAGAAGCGGAAGATGGGTCGCGATGATCGCTTGCCCTGCGATCCCGATCACCACCGCATTGTCGGTGAAGAACGAGGCAAGTTCTTCGGAGAAAACGAGCGCGGCCAGCCCATAGGCGCCACCCACGGCAGTCGTGACCACTGTGAGGATGCGGGCTGCCGACAGCATCCGGGCTGTATCGCCTCGACCCCAGGCAAAGCTCAGGATCGACTGGGCCCCGAGTGAAATGCCGATGACGGGGAGGGTTCCGACCGCAAGCAGCCGCAAGGCAATCCCGACGCCGGCGATGCCGGCTTCTCCGTGATAGGTGCCGGCGAGCGATACCACGGCCGCAATCGCGCCAGCGGTTGCGAGACTGGTCAGCGTCGTCGGCGCGCCCACAGCAAGCACAGGTTTGAGATAGCCGATATCTCCCCACCGCCAGCCAAACGACAGCCGGACCGTCCCAAGTCGCCTGGCATGATAAGCAGCATAGATGCAAAGCGCGACGAGCTGGGACAGGATGGTTGCGATTGCAACGCCCTGCAGGCCGAGGCCGAAGCCAAAGATCATGATCGGGTCGAGGATCATGTTCAGCGCAAAGCAGGCGACCAGCGTCCACATGCTGAAGCGGGCATTGCCCTCTGCGATCGCCAGGAAATCGAGAATGATTTGCGCCATCGTCAGCGGCACCGAGACCGCAATGATCATCAGATAATGCTGCGCAAGCGGCTGAAGGGCAGGCGTGGCGCCGAACAGCAGCAAATCTGGAAATGCGATGATTGCGATGGCACTTGCTGCGCCGAAAACGACGCCGGCAGCAAGACTGATCGAGGCAATGGCGCCGGCCCGGGATCGGTTGCCGGCTCCGAGCGTGCGTCCGACCTCCGTTGCAACACCGACGCCGATCCCTTCGCCGAAGGCGGCGACGAGCATGAGGATCGGCAGGACGATCATGATCGCCGCGATCTGGTCTTCACCGATCATTCCGACGAAGATCATGTTGATCGTGTGATGGGCGGCGTTGATCGACAGGCCGAACATGGCCGGCAGTCCAAGCCGAAGCAGCAGCCTGAAAAGCTCAGGACTGGCAAGGTCTTCCGGTGCGAGACGCTGCCGTTTCCGGAAGCTGCCGCTGACGTCGCTCATGTCGTTCATGACGCAGGCACCCACAGACGATCGCCGAAGAAACGCTCGCGGCCGAGCATCACCAGGAGCGCCCGCTTGTGCGGAAAATCAAAATGCTTGACCTTGGCAAAACCGGAACGGTCGAGGTTGCGGATCTGCTGCTCGTGACTGGCGCGCGGCTCGCCGACGATGCGTTTCGTGCGCGGATCGTCGAGGAAGATGAAATGCATCAGCGAGGGAAGCCATGCGCTGATCCATTTCTTGCCGCGATAATCGGGCTCGCCGATCGCGACATGCCATCCGCGATCATAGTCGTCGGCGTCGTAAAAGGGACCGAGCCGGTTCTCCTTGGCCCAATAGACTTCGAAATAGCCGAAGGGGATGTCGGCGAAACTGCCGATCAGCGGCAGGACATGCGGATCGGCGATCCTCTCTTCCAGGATCTCCCGGTGCTTGTCGATCGAACCCGCATCCTCCCAGATCGTGTTGACCTGTTCGTCGTTCATCCAGCGATGAAATGCTGCAAGATCGGTCTCCGGATCGGCCACCGTGAAGGTGATTTCCCGTTCCAGCCAGGGGATGAAACGCCTGTAGATCGTGCCCTTCGGCTTTGCGGGTCGGCGCGGATGATAGCGGCCCGCGGTCATCTCCTGCACGGGCGGCAGCGGATAGGAGAGCTGCGGCAGCCATAGTGAAGGCCATTGCCACAAGATCGCCGAATCGAGCCTTCCGTCCGGGGCCGCAATATGCGGTGGGAGGCTTGCCTGATGCCCTTCGAAGACGACTGAGGTGATCGAGCGATCTTCTGCCGTCACGGCTTCGGCCGCCGCCATGAGAAGCTCTGCCGATTGCACCGGATCACCATGGTAGAAGGTCACCGACGCGATGCCGGCCTCGACCTCGAATGCGGCTTCGTGGTGGCCGTAAGCGGTCTTGAGGTGGATGAGATTGGGGGCGAGGCTGACGTAGCTGCGCGACTGCAGAGAGCGCCTCTGTTTGACGGCGTCGAAATCCATGATGTTCTCCTTGGCCGGTCGAGGACCGGTCGGGCTTTTGGCGCTCTGAGCATGAAGCGTGCTCTTGCGCCGATTTAGTAGAATGACGATCCATCTCCCGCTGGGTTTAGGGGTAAGCGAAGAAAAAAATTCTCATCAATTTTCTAAACTGCAGCCTGCCGGATCCGTCACTTGCGCATGACCATCATCACCGCAGGAGCTGCGAATGGATAATCTTGAACCTCACGACGATCTCTGGATCGCCGTCATCGACACCGAGCGTCGCTACTCGGTCTGGCCACAAGACAAGCGGATTCCCCTGGGCTGGGAGCCGGCGGGCTTTGCCGGTTCACGCCAGCAATGCCTGGCGCATATTGCTGACGTCTGGGCGGATCCGCGCCCCCTCTCTTTGCGCTCGGCAATCGCCGGCGATGCGCGTCTCTGAAAACGGCTGGATGGCACGGATGAACAAACAGATCACAAACTTCGCAGATGCCTACCCGACCGATGTCGCAACGGACGCGGTCTTCGAGAGCTTCCCGCTGACGATCGCGCAGAAGCGTATCTGGTCTCTGGAGCAGATCGGCAACGGCACGGTGTTTCCCGACCAGGTCATTTCGCTGCGATTGAGCCCGGCAGTCGACGTCAAGACGATTGCCGGCGCCTGCCGGACGCTCGTGGCGCAACATCCGTCGCTTGCCACCCGCTTCCGCCGGCTGGCGGGCGGCCGCGTCGAACAGTACCGCGGCGCATTGAACGCGGTACCGATCGAGATTGTCGGCGAAGGCGCTGCTCTTGCGGAGCCGGATGCGTTGGCCGCCCAGAAAGCCTTCCGCGACAGGCGCTTCGATCTTCTTGCTGGTCCACCGGCGCGTGTTCGGATTATCTTGCTTGCCGATGGGCAGTCGCTTCTGACGATCGTGCTTCATCCTGTGATCTCGGACGATCGCGAGAAGTCTATTCTCGCCGGCTCCCTGACGCGAATTCTCGACGGCGCACCCTCCGACGACACACAGCCGGCCGAAATCTCGGCCGGAACGCGGGAGGCTGAATGGCTGCAGGCGGAGCAGGCGCAGGAATCGCTCTCCTATTGGCGAAACACGATCGGTCTCGACTATTCGGCATCGACCTTTCCAACCCGCTTCAACAGCGGCGGCCTGGCAGGTGTGGCGCGCGCGCAGCATCGATTTTCGATCGAGCCCGATCTCTGGGCAAAGATCGGTCGGCATGCGAAGCAAAAGAGATATCAGGTCGAGCGCGTGCTTCATGCCGCTTTTTGCGCGCTGCTGGCACGTTACAGCGGCAATTATGCTTTGCTGACCGGGCTCCTGGTCGCGCGGCCGGAGAAGGAACACCTTGCGAACCGCGGCCGTGCCGAACAGGTCCTTCCCCTCATCCTGTCGCTGACATCAAGAAGCTCTCTCGACGATGTCATCGCAGCGATCTCATCGGCAACCGAGGAGGGGCTTGCCCGGCTCGTTCCGCTGGAGCGCATCACGCAGGAACTGGTCGTCGACGAAGCCGCTGCCCAGGAAGCCGTGGTCAAGGCCCTGTTCGAATTCCGGGAGCCGTATCCGGTCCCCAGGCACGCAACCAATCTGGAGCCGCTGGGCGCGCGCGCCGACAGCGAGTTATCCCTGGTGATCGAGGCGGGCCTGGATGGGACCGCATCCGGGCTGATCGATTATGCACAGGATCTCTATGACACCGCGCTGATTGCCCGTGTCTCCCGGCATTTCACCCTTGTGCTCGAGCAGATCGTTGCACAGCCGAATGTGCGGATCAAGGACATCGAACTCGTGGGGAGCGACGAACTCGACCAGTTGTCGGCACCCTACGAAGACGAGGTCGTCAACGACGACAGGCCGGTCCACGAACTGATATCGGCCCATTCGCGCCAGACGCCGGAGAAGACGGCGATCGTCTACGGCGACGAGGAATGGAGCCATGGCTGGCTGGAAGCCAGCACCAACCGCCTCGCACATCGGTTGCGGCATCTGGGTGTTCGCGCCGAGGTGACGGTCGCCATCTTCATCAAGCGATCGCCGGAGGCCATCGTCGGGATCCTCGCGACGCTGAAGGCGGGCGGCGCCTATATCCCGGTCGAGCCCGACCATCCACCGGTCCGCAACCATCACATTCTGCGCGACGGCGGCGTCAAGATCGTTCTGACCCATAGCTGGCTTCGCCATCGGCTGCCGGAAGAACTCGACACCATTATCTTCGAACTCGACAAGATCGACCTCGACGGCGAGCCGGATACGCCGCTTGATATTCCCACTCACAAGGATCAGCTCGCCTATGTCATGTACACCTCCGGATCGACGGGATTGCCGAAGGGCGTGGCCGTCGAGCACGGGCCGCTGACGCACCATCTGCAAAACACCTCGCGTGTCTACGGCATGAGCTCCGAATCCCGCGAGCTGCCGTTCCTGCCCTTCAGTTCGGATGGCGGCCATGAGCGGTGGATGAACCCGCTGATGGAGGGGGGCAGCATCATTCTTCCCGACCAGCCGCTGTGGACACCGGAAGAGACATTGACGGCCATGCGCAAGCACGGCGCCAACAATGCGAGCATTCCGACCACCTATCTGCAGCAACTGGCGGAATGGGCCGACATAACCGACGGCGCGCCCCCAATGCGGCTTTACTCCTTCGGCGGCGAGGGGCTGGCGCAGCCGACCTTCGATCTTCTGTCGCGGGCGCTGAAATCGGAATGGCTGATTAACGGCTACGGGCCGACCGAAACCATCATGACGCCGATGGTCTGGAAGGTGAGGGCCGGCACGAAATTCCAGGGGGTCTATGCTCCGCTCGGCCGCGCTGTCGGGTTAAGGCGCGTCTATGTGCTCGATCCCGATCTCAATCCGTGCCCGATCGGCGTGACCGGCGAGCTCTATATCGGCGGCGAAGGCATCGCACGCGGCTATCTCGGCAAGCCGGACACGACGGCGGATCGCTTCATCCCCGATCCGTTCTCGAGCGATGGCGGCCGACTTTATCGCTCCGGCGATCTGACGCGTTGGCGTGATGACGGAACCGTCGAATTCGTCGGTCGTGTCGACCATCAGGTGAAGCTGCGCGGTTACCGGATCGAGCTCGGCGAGATCGAAGCGGCTCTCCTCCAGCAACCCGGCGTCGGCGAAGCCCTGGTCGTCCTGCGCGATAACGATGCCGGCGGCGACAAGGCGCTCGTTGCCTATGTCGTTCCCAAGAAAGACGAGAGGTTGGACGTCGAGACGATCCGCGCCGGCCTCGAACGCAGCCTGCCATCCTACATGGTGCCGGCTGCCGTGGTCGAACTGGAGAAAATGCCGACCAATCCGAACAGCAAGCTCGATCGATTTGCGCTGCCAGCGCCACAACCGGTCAAACGCACAATCGTCGAGCCGGCGACCGCGCTCGAAGAAGAGGTGCTGGATGTCTGGCGGCAGGTTCTCAAGCTGGAAGCAATCAGCGTCGAGGACAATTTCTTCGCGATCGGCGGCAGTTCGCTGGGCGCGATCCGCATCCTTTCGCAGCTGCGGCAGCGCCGGCCGAAAACCCCGCTCACCGTCGCCGATATCTTCAACAATCCGACCATACGCTCCTTTGCGGGCGTGATGGAGCTCGGGGACCAACGGGATCAGTCGGAGGTGATCGTGCTGCGCGCTTCCGGCGCCAAGCCGCGGCTTTATTGCTTCCCGGGCTTGCTAGTAAGCACCCGCGAATATGTCAAACTCGTCGACTATCTCGGGGCAGATCAGCCGGCGACCGGCTTCATTTGCCACTCGCTTTCCGAGAAGAAGGAGGTTGGCGCTCCGATCGAAGACATCATCGAGAGCTATGTCGACCATATCAGGACACATAGTCAGGGAGCACCCTGCTATTTCCTCGGCTGGTCGTGGGGCGGTCTTCTGGCCTATGAGGCTGCCCGCGCCCTTGGTGACAAGGTCGACGTCAGGATGATAGCGATGGTCGACGTTTGCGACCTCGGATCGGAATTCGCGATCGGCGCAAAGCCGAGGTTCAGGCCCGGCGAGCGCGATGAGCTTCATCGAGATGTGCAGGCGTGGCTTGGAAGAACGGCGATGCGTCCCGAATGGGATCGGCTGCTGTCGACGATGGACGCCGATACTTACGATCAATTCCTGCGTTTCGTCGGCGACGAGAAGGACCCGCTTCCGAACGACGGGCCTGATATCAGCAGCCGGGAGCATACCTTCTGGGTGCTGATCGACAATGCCCTGATCTTCCGCAAGCATCGGCTGGTTCCTCACGATGTGCCGATCTATCCCTGGGCTGCCGACGACAGCCTCAACCGCGGCCTCAACCTGATCGATTGGCGCCGCCTGTCGCCGCGGGCGCATGCGGCCGAAATCATCACCGGCACCAACCATCTGCATATGATCGGGTCTCCCGCCTTCCACTCAAGGCTTGCCCTGCGTCTCAAGGAAACAGAGAAGGATATCGCATGACCGTCGCTTTTGCCCGCCGGGATACCGAGCCGCTGGATATTGCCGGCATCGGCATCGGCCCCTCCAATCTGAGCCTCGCTTGCCTCTTTGAGTCGGTGCCCGAGATCAGGAGCCGCTTCTTCGAGCGGCGCCCAACGTTCGACTGGCATCCCGGCATGATGATGCCCGGTGTCGAGCTGCAATCGTCCTTTTTGAAGGACCTCGTCACGCCGGTCCTGCCGACCAGCCGCTGGTCATTCGTCTCCTATCTGGTGGCGCATAAGAGGCTCTACGCCTTCCTGAACGCCAATTATGAGGCCGTTCCCCGGCAGGAGTTCGCGCGCTATCTCGCCTGGGTCGCCAACGGCGTGGACGGCCTGCGCTTTGGAACGGAGATCCGCGACGTCGAGCACCGCGACGACCGGTTCTTCCTGCGGTTCGACAACGGTCAGGAGGAGGCGCGAAACCTGGTGATCGGCACGGGGTCGTCGCCCTTCGTGCCAGACTGGGCAAAACCGTTCCTGGGTGCCGATTGCTTTCACAACAGCGAGGCCAAGTCGCGTCTCAGCGATCTCGGCGCCGCCCGCATCGTCGTGGTCGGCGGCGGTCAAAGCGGCGGCGAGGTCGTCGAAGCCCTGCTTGCCGATCCCGGTTCCATGAAGGAGCTGACATGGATCAGCCGGCGTCACAATTTCGAGCCGATCAACGACACTCCGTTTTCAAACCAGGTCTTCTCACCGGAATACGTGCAGGCCTATCTGAAGCTTAGCAGCGAGCAGAAGCAGGCCGCGTTGAGGAACTCGATCCTGACCAGCGACGGCTTGTCGATTTCGACGATTCATTCGATCTATCGCCGCCTCTATGCGTTGCGTTATCTCGAACCGAGCACGCTCAACGCATCCCTGGCGCCAAACCGCGATGTGATCCAGATGGAAAGGAACGGCAATGCCTATCGGCTCATCGTCAGGAACCAATTCGACGGCGGAATCGAGGTGCTTCATGCGGATGCGGTGGTTCTGGCAACCGGATACCGGTTCCGGTTGCCGGAGGCTCTCGGCTCGCTGGGCGACAGGATAACGCTCGACAGAAACGGCTATCCCATCCTCAATGACGATTACACGGTGCAGTGGGCGGGTCCGCGGACCAACCGGCTGTTTGCGCAGAATGCGGGGCGGTACTCGCACGGTATCGCCGACTCTCAGCTCAGCCTCATGGCCTGGCGCAGCGCAATGATCGTCAATACGCTTCTCGGCCGGCAGCACTTCGATGCGGAACCCGACAACGGGCAACTCGCCTGGGCGACGGAGGACGCTTCCGCAATGCCTCATCAGCTCCGAACCGGCTATTCGGACGGCATGATGTCGTCCTGAAACAGACGTGTCGAAATGCCGGGGAACCCGGATTGACAGCAAACAGCCAGCGCAACGACGTGCTGGCTGCTGCTTTCGACCAGACGGTGATGCCATCGCCGATCACGGTCGCTGCCATCGACCATGACGGGGATACCATCCTTCCAGGAAAAGGCGACGTTGCGGGGATCCTCGCGCAGCCCGACGCCGAGTGCCTTCAGATGGCTCTCCTTGAGCGTCCAGAGTGCGACCGCCGCGCGCCTGCGTTCGGACGCAGGCAATTCCGCGAGCCAGCGCCGTTCGTCTGCACTGCAATAGCTATCCACTGCCGCCGCTTCGATCTCGATATCGGCGCGTTCGCAGTCTATTCCCAAGTGATCGCATCCAGAAGCGACAGCGGCCGCCACAAGCCCGTCGGCATTGGCGAGGCTGAATTGCGGCCTTTCATGCCCCTCAAGCCTCAGCTTACCGTGGTTGTCCGGGGACAACAGAAGCTTGGCCGGTGGCGTCCCAGTTTCCATGCTCAACAGCCGCCGCAAGAGATACCGGCCGGCAACGAAAGAGGCCCGATCCCGGTCAAACAGGTAGGTCGCGGCGCGCTCCCGTTCATCCGGTGAAAGCGACTGCATCCATCGGTTCCAGTCGCCTTCGTGCTTGGAATACTGCCAGAGCGCGATTTCAATGCCGGCAGGTTGGTTTTCAGGTTGGTGCATTTTCGCTCGCCGTAGCTGCTATCTCCCTGAATTTTCAAGAACTCAGGGTCGTAACGCGTTTAATTGATCGCGGAAGTATTGGTCAACTCAGAAGATCTTCGCAAATGAGGCCGGAACATTTTTTAGTTAATACTAAATTATGGAATCTGGTGCGAGATCTTACAGCAGCCGGCACGCCGGTCGTCCCAGCTACCTCCGAGGAGACCCGCATGAAGCGCCCGAGTATCAAGCAAGCCCTGATCTTAAAGCTTTCGATCATCAGCCTGTTCCTGGTTGGCCTGTCCTATGTCTCGCTGAGCACGATTTCGACGCTTCGCGGCAATACTGAGCAGATCGGCACCTTCTGGATGCAGCGGCTTGTGACGGCTCGCGAGATCAAGGATGACTTCCTCGACCTGAAATTGGTCTATGCCCATTACCTCCTTGAGGATACAGCGGAAGAGCGGAATGTCGGGCAGCAAAGAATCGATGCCGCCGCTGCCGCACTCGAGAAGGTTGTCACCGAATACGAAAAAGGCGTCCGCACCGAGCGGGGGCGCGAACTGATTAATCAGATCAAGCCGGAACTCGCCAAATATCGCGCGCTGGCAGAGCAGATGATCGCGTTTGAAAATGACGGAAAGACGCCTGAAGCAATCCGTTTCTTCAAGGAAAATATGGATCCACAAGCCGAGCTGGTGAACAAGGCGGTGGCAGATCTGGCCGCTTTTATTCTCAGCCAGGCCGAAGGCTTTGTGGCCGCGAGCGGTGCTTCCGCACAATCGGCTTTCATGCTGACGGCCACGATCGCAGCGTTGGCCGTGCTTCTTGCTGTGGCCGGCATCGTCTTTGCCATTTCGGGCATCGCCAGCCCAATCCGAAGCATCGCCTCCGCCATGAGGCGCTTGTCCGATGGCGATCTTGACAGCGATATTCCCTATGCCGGTCGCGCCGACGAAGTCGGCGAAATGGCCGGGGCGGTTGAAATCTTCCGTCATAACGCCCTCAACGTCGTCAGGCTCGAGAAGGAAGCCGCCGAATCCCGCAGCGAGAGCGAAGCAGCGCGCGCCGCAGCCCAGCAGCGCGCCGAACGCGAGGCGGAACAACTGCGCTTCGCGACCACGACATTGGGCGAAGGTCTCCGGCGGCTTGCATCAGGCGACATATCCTTCCAGCTTTCGGAGCAATTTGCGGCCGAATACGAAGCCTTGCGCGAAGACTTCAACGCTTCGCTCCGGCAATTGGGCGCGACGATCGGCGCAGTCCTCCAGACGGTATACAGCATCGATAATGGCACTGGTGAGATTGCATCTGCCGCGCAGGATCTTTCCAAGCGCACCGAACAACAAGCCGCCTCTCTCGAGGAAACGGCCGCAGCCCTGGAAGAGATCACGTCGAATGTGACGATGGCGACCAAACGCACCGACGAGGCGCGCAACGTGGCCAAAGAAGCCGATATCAGTGCCCAGCGGTCGGCAAATGTCGTCTCTCAGGCGGAACAGGCCATGCGACGCATCGAGGACAGTTCACAGCAGATTTCGAACATCATCGGTGCAATTGATGAAATCGCCTTTCAGACGAACCTGCTGGCGCTGAATGCCGGCGTTGAGGCTGCTCGTGCCGGTGAGGCGGGCAAGGGTTTTGCAGTCGTCGCCCAGGAAGTCCGTGAGCTTGCCCAGCGTGCCGCTCAAGCGGCCAAGGAAATCAAAGGCTTTATTCAAAAGTCATCAACTGAGGTGGAAAATGGCGTGAAACTGGTTCTTGAAACGGGAACCTCGCTGAAGTCGATCGGTGAGCACGTGGTCCAGATCAACCAACTCATGGATGCGATTGCCACATCGGCGCGCGAGCAGTCAACCGGACTTGCCGAGATCAACACGGCCGTCAATCAGATGGACCAGGCGACCCAGCAAAATGCAGCGATGGTCGAGCAGTCGACAGCTGCCGTTGCTTCATTGTCCTCCGAGGCAGGCCGCCTGCGGGATCTGGTCAACCAGTTTCAATTGGACGGCGACAAAAGCGCGGCGGGCGGGCAGCGCAGCGGACGGGCCTTTGAAGGCAACAGCCCAATCCACTTGGTCGCTCAGCGGCGCGTGATGCAAAGATGACGCGCCGCTGACGTCAGATCAGATACACGAGACAACCCTGCCGGCGGTTCCAGTCGCGTTCGTTCTTTGAGCACTGGCCAGACAGCGATTTCAATCCCGGCAGGTTGGTTTCAGATTGCTGCGTGGATCCAGTATGTGGGCCTGGATCTGTTTTGTCCTGGTGGTCGCGAGCTTTCGCCTTCTTTTGTGTGAACAAAACCAGCCATCGCGTAGAACTACACGCAGGGGAGGGGAGTCGAATCCATCGTGGCAGGGCTTCGTCCTCCGCGGCATTCACAGCCGTCGCAAGCAGCGCGGACAGAGCAAAAATGAGCAATCTAGAAAGCGACTCGACAGGTGTCAGGTAGGCGACGCAGACGACGGCCGACCGGCTATTCAAAGAGAATAATGCTTGCCGGAGTTGGCGGCATCGATTTGACCGTGACGCCGGCAAGACCGGCAAGTCTTGCCATCTCAGTCAACTCACTTTGCGTATAAGCCTGGCCAGCCGGCGTGCTGGCGAGCATCTCCCAGGAGAACGCTGCGGGAAAAGGCGGCGACACGCCATCTTCGTTCGGCACGAAATCGACCGCGACGATCCGACCATGCTCTGCAAGGCTGGCGATGATCTTTCGTAACAGTTGGGCACATGTCGGCAAATCGAAGTGGTGCAGAAAATTCGGAAGCAGGACAAGGTCATAACCCGTGCCCCACTCAACATCGAAAGCACTGCCGGCTATCGTCCGGTACCGGTCAGCCACGCCGGCTTTTTCCGCATTCTGCCTCGACAGCTCCAACACTGCGGCCCAGTCGACGGCGACGATCTCCGCCGTTGGAAAGGCCTTCGCAATTTCGATCCCGAAAACGCCTGGACCTGCAGCGATGTCCAAAACCTTATTGGGAGGCCTCGGCCAGCCGGAGATTTCGCCAGCCAGCATTTTGGCGCTGAGCCCGGTAAAGGAGCCCATGCCGCGCGCAAACTTCAACCAGACGGGGTTGTCTGCCGACACGTTGGCAAGCCCGGCCGAACCGCCGTTTCGCACGACGGCGGCCGGATCGCGCAGAAAATTATCCAGTATTTCCGGTGCGGCCGTGAACTCGACGGCCGCGCCCATATAGGCCGGCGAATTGCGATCGAGGAACATTCTGGTCGAGGGCGTCATTCGGTACTGTCCGCTCTCCTTTGTCAGGAAACCATGGACCACAAGGTAGTCGCACAGGATGCGCACCCCACGCTCCGAGGTGCTTGTTGCCGACGCCAGCGATGCTGCCGTCTTGCCCTCGTTTATATGAGTAAAGAGATCAAGCTCGATGGCCGCCCTTATCGCCGCCGTCTTTCGGCACGCAAACAGTGCATCGACTAGGAGTTCGGGCGACACTACGCCAACTCCGGCGTCTTCGACGATTGTTTCCATGGGATCTCCAGAGCCCTCGATCAATCTTACCTAGCAGCGGCAGCCGCGGAAATTATGCGCATATCCGCATATTCTACAATACTTACCGCGCTAACCCTATCGGGTGCCCGCCGACACTATGGGCAGGCGTTGCAGACCGGCGAGGCTGAGGTTCAGGCTCCTGCTGCGCGGCGATCGCCCGTTCGGCCGCGGCTGCAAACAATGGCAGTGGTTCGTCGCGCATAGACGTCGATATCGCAAATTCGTCAATGCGTTCTCTGCACCTGAACGGATCAGCCTCAAATGCAAGTCCAGATCAAGCGTTATGACACTGAACACCTCTGGCGCCTTGCAGCAGTTCAGGGCATCCTATGATGGCTGAAATTTGTGTTTATGGCAGTTGGAGGAAGGCCGATGCGCTGCTTCACCGTGCTTGGACCCTCGCAGACCGGAAAATCGACAGTCGTGGAAAGGCTCGGCTCCCTGGAGGGGACGCCGAGAAAATCCAGCTCCCCTTATGGATTGAACCTCACAGAATTCACCTTCGGAAACGAGGCGTGGTGTGCACTGGATGCGCCAGGACCCAACGAAGCGTTGGCGCATGCGCAGCACGCGCTTCTTGCCAGCGACGCCTGCATACTGTGTGTTTCATCGGCACCCGCGGAGGCTGTGCTCGCCGCGCCCTATCTGCGGATAATCGAAGCCTCGGGGACGCCCTGCATCCTCTTCGTCAACCGGATGGACGAACCGCGAGGGCGGTTGAGGGACGTGATCGCCGCGCTTCAAGACTACGCCAACCACACCCTTTTGCTTCGCCAGATCCCGATCCGCGAGGGGGACAGGGTCATTGGCAGTTGCGATCTGATTTCGGAACGGGCGTGGCGATACCGGGAAGGCCAGACTTCGGCGCTGATCGAAATCCCCGAAAGCACTGCCGAACGCGAGCACGAAGCGCGCACCGAGCTCCTGGAGCACCTGTCCGAATTTGATGACTGGCTTCTCGAGGAACTGATCGAGGACCGCGAGCCACCCAGCGACGCGCTCTATGCCATTTCATCACGGGTTCTAAGGGAAAACAGAATTATCCCGGTCCTGATCGGTGCTGCAATTCACGGCAACGGGATGACGAGGCTGATGAAGGCGCTGCGCCACGAGGCGCCGCCGGTAGGGGTTCTTCGGCAGCGTCTCGCTCATACGGGAACTGTCGATGAAGGCAAGCTGGTGGCCTTGAGCTTCCATGCCTATCATCGCCAGAATGTCGGCAAAACGGTGCTCGTGCGCGCACTTGGCGAGGGACTGCGGCAAGGCGCAACACTGGGCGGCTCCAGCCTCGGCGCCGTACAAAATCTCGCAAACGGGCGGTCCAATTCGGCGGTTCTGCCTGCGCCGGGGGATGTCTTCGCGACGGTCAAGTCCGACCACCTGCCCGTCCCTTCGCTGTTGACCTCCGGCGCGGTGGTCGCCCCGCCTTGGTGGACGGAACCACCCACGCCGATGCTTGAAAGGATCCTAATTCCAGGCAGCGAGCGCGATGAAAACAAACTTTCCGAGACGCTGGCGAAACTTTCCGAGACGGATCGCGGTCTGGAAGTCTTGCAGGAGGAAGGCACGGGCGCTCAACTCGTCCGCGCCCAGGGGCCGGTACATCTGCGTGATCTCTGCCGAACGATGTCCGATGTCTTTCATATCTCCGTGACCGACCGAACGCCCAGCCCAATCTACCGCGAGACGATCGCGAAACCATCGGAGGTTCATTACCGCCATCGCAAACAGACCGGCGGTGCCGGGCAATTCGCGGATGTGAAGTTGAGCATTCACCCCAACGAGCGCGGCCAGGGCTTCACCTTTGGCGAAACCATCAAGGGCGGAGCCGTTCCGCGCAATTACATCCCCGCCGTCGAAGCGGGCGCGCGCGAAGCGATGGAGAAAGGGCCGCTAGGCTTCGAAGTCATCGATGTCGGCGTAACGCTGTTAGATGGTCAGCACCATACCGTCGACAGTTCGGAACACGCCTTCCGGACTGCGTCGAAAATGGGGGTGCGCCAGGCGCTTTCCGAAGGATCGACCGTGTTGATGCAGCCGGTCTTTCGCTGCGAGTTCCACATCCCGTCGGTCTTTTCAGGCAGCCTTGTCCAGATCGTCTCCGCTCTCAACGGTCAGGTTCTCGGTTTCGACCGTGATGAAACCGCCAAGGGATGGGACATTTTCCGGGCGCTCGTTCCGGGTGGCGCACTTAACGATCTGGCGCGGGCGTTGCGCTCGGCGACGCAGGGCATTGGTTATTTTTCCAAGACCTTCGATCACTTCGAGGAACTATACGGCAAGGAAGCAGACGCCATTGTGAGGGCAAAAGAGAAACCAGGCACCGCACACTGAAACGTTCGCGCCACTTCATGCTCGTTCACAGAGCCGGGCTCACGCCCGCCCTTGCGTGCCTGGAACCTTTGCAGTTGTAGTAGCACAGGCCTGCGGTTGGGCTTGCTTCGGGGATGGTGTGCTGGGTACTTGATCAGTTAGCCGATTCGATGAAATGGATCCCAGGTTCGATTCCCTTCAAGGCGATCGTCCTGCTTTTTGTCGCAAAACATTATGGACGCAGCCATATTCTCAATATCTGCAGCCCTGAGGAAATTTTCAGATCGATGAAGAAGACCTTCAATCCGCCTTCGGTGCGCCGGCCTTTTGGAAATTACAATCACGGCCTGCTCGTGCCGCCCGGGGCATCGCTTCTCGTCACGTCGGGCCAGCTTGGTATCGGTCTCGATGATGCTGTTCCGAGCGATATCACTGCTCAGGCGGAACTCTGCTTCGAAGCGATTAAGGCGATTCTCGAAGAAGCTGAGATGAGTTTTGCCGATGTGATCCGCATTTCGGGGTTTGTCACCCGCCGCGAGGATTTCCCGGCCTATATGGCTGTACGGGATCGCTATACGCTCGATCCGAAGCCTGTTTCCACCTTGCTCGTCATCGGCGGCTTTACGCGCCCTGAGTTCCTGGTCGAGGTCGAGGTGACGGCCGCGAAATTCTTGTAGAGCATTTCCGTTTTCTTCGAAGCACGGAGATGCTCTACCTCCTATTTTCACGCAATTCCCGGCAAAAGCGCGGCACAGTTTTGCTGGAATTGCCTAGAATCGCTCCATCGCGTCTCCGACGCGGGCGAGAAATTTTGCCCGCGTTTCCGGTGTGCAATTGTTCATGTCGTAATGGGCGAGGAACGTCACCGGCCTCAACGGATTGATCTGCGCCCGCAGCACGCGCTTGACGATTTTCTTCGGCGGGTTGCCGGCGGCAAACGCCCGGAAGGGCGTTGCGCCATAAGTCAGGACGGCTGCCAGCTTGCGGATGTGGCGCAACCGCGATTCCACCTTGCCGTTGACCAGCTCGAAGGAAACGCCCGGCAGCCAGACTCGGTCGAAATATCCCTTCAGGATCGCCGGAAAGCCGAAGTTCCAGATCGGGGTGCAGATCACCAGCCCCTCGGCGGCTTTGAGCCGGTCGACATGGGGTTCCACCAGCTTCAGATTTTCCGGATAATCGTGATAGACGAGCCGGTCGTGGCACGAGAGCACCGGATCGAACTGCTCTTCATAGAGGTCGCAGCCATCCACCATATGCCCGGCCTTGCGGAGGCTCTCGACGGTCTGCCGGTAAAGCGCCTTGCCGTAACTTTCCTCGACCGGGTGAGAGTGGAGGACGAGAACCCTCATGAAGCCTCCATCAGGGCCGCCAGGCCGGGGAAGAGATAGTTCTTACCGGCGTTGAAATCGAAATCAGGATTTTCCCACGCAATCATCTTGCCGGGATTGAGCAGGCCCTTCGGATCGGTTTCCTGCTTGAAGGCGAGCTGCACCGCATCAGTCCGCTTCATGCCGCCTTCCTCCAGCGTATAGCGGTGTGGGTTGAAGATCGGGCATCCATTATCCTGGTGGATCTTGATGATCTCCTCCAGCCGCTCTTCGGTGGTATAGCGCACCAGCGGCAGGCCGGAGCACTGGATCTGGCCGTCGAATTTGATGAATTCGAGATGCCCCGGCACTTCGTCACCAAAGATCTCCACCATCTTCCGAACCTTGGCGACATGATCCGGTCCCGGATATTGCACCTGCAGATAGGTGAAGCTCGGGTCGACCTTCAGCGCACGCAATGTCGTGTGGTTCCAGGCAAGCTCGTAGGCATGCGGGATGCCGCGCATGCTTTCTACCTTGTCGGAGCGGAACATGATCTCGCCCTTCTGTGTCGCCGTGAAAGCCAGAAAGGCATCCAGGGAGTGCGGCGCGATCATCAGCACGACGATCGACTGGCCCTGACGGATGTAGGGCTTGTGGCGGGTGAAATAGTCGTAAGGAATGGGAGCGGCGATCGGCGCGATCTCCTTGACGAGGATGCCGTTGCATTTCGCCAGCGCATCTGAAAAGCGCACGGCATCCATGAAATCGTCGTAGCCAACCAGGACATCGACCCAGTCATAGGCAGGCGCAAGCGGCATCTCGATCTCGGTGATGATGCCGTTGGTGCCGTAAGCGTGGCTCACCTTCTGGAGATCCCATCCGGTGAGGTCGAGCACGCGCGGTTCGGCTTCCATGGTGACGACGCGCAGGCGCAGGATGTTTCCGAGGTCGCGCAAGCCGCCCCAGGTGATCGAGCCGACGCCGCCCGAGCCGCCGGCGATGAAGCCGCCGACCGTCGCCGTCTGGGCGGTGGAGGGGTGGAAGCGCAGCTCCTGGCCGGAATGGGCCTTGGTCTGCTTGTCGAGCTGGGCAAGCACGATGCCGGGTTCGCAGACGACGCGGCCGGGATGGATCTCCTTGATCTTGTCCATCGCCGCAAGGTTGAGCACGATGCCGCCGGAAAGCGGCATGGCCTGGCCGTAATTGCCGGTGCCGGCGCCGCGCGGCGTGACCGGCACGCCATGGGCATAGGCGACCTTCAGCGTCCGGATGACCTCTTCCTCGGTCTTCGGCGTGACGACGAGATCGGCGGAAACATTGTCGAGCTGCGCCTTCAGGATCGGCGAGTACCAATAGAAATCCCGGCTCTTCTGGCGAACCAGCGCCGGATTGTCCTCGACGGCGATACCTTCGAGCTCCTTTTTGATCTTCTGATAATCGGTCATGTCAGGCTCCAACGACGCTATCGAGTTCACGGTAATCCGGCAGGCTGCGGTCGATCACCTTGCCGCGGCGAAGCACGACGCGGTCAGACTGCGGACGGGAAAGGAATTCACTCCAGCGCCGCGCACTGAAGAGCACGAGATCGGCGGGCTCGCCGGCGGCGATACGGCCCTTGTCCGGCCGTCCGACGATGGCGGCGGGCGAGGTGGTGACGACACGGGCGGCGGTATCGAGCGGGTGGTCGAGATGCAGGATCCGCACGGCCTCGCGGAAGACCTCCACCGGATCGAGATCGCCATAGGCATAGAAGGGGTCGCGGGTATTGTCGGAGGCGACCGCGGTCGCGACACCGGCGGCGGCCAATTCCTTGAACAGGGTGACGCCGCGCCAGCGCGGGGTGCGGCCGGGATAGCGATCCTGCAGATACATGTTGCACATCGGCAGCGCGATGACCGCGATACCTGCCTTGGCGACCAATTCGACGGTGCGCGCGGCGGTGTCTTCGCCCTGGCGGGCGAGCGAGCAGCAGTGGCCGGCGGTCACCTTGCCCTCGAACCCGTTGCGCAACACGGCTTCGGCGATCGCCTTCAGCGTCTCGGCGCCGTGATCATCCGTCTCGTCGACATGCAGATCGACATCCAGGCCATGCTCTGCGGCAGTCCTGAAGAGCGTGTCGAGCTGCCAGACAAGCTCCGGCCCCATCCGGGTGACGCCGCCAAGCAGACCGCCGGCCTGTCGGATTGTTGTGACGAGATCGGCAAAGAAGGCGCTGTCTGCCATGGCATCCAGCGGGAAGAGGGCGACCGCCTGCAGTGCGATCCTGTCCTTCCAGGCATCCCGGATTTCGGCAAAGACCTCGAAGGAGATGCGATGCTGGGGCGCAAGCGAATCCAGGTGCGTGCGGATCAGGCTGGTGCCATGGGCATAGGCGGAACGGAGCGAGAATTCCATACGACGTTTAACGTCTGCGTTCGACCAGTTGGCTTCCCGGTCGGCCCTGACGGCATCGAGCGCACCCATGAAGCTGCCGTCGGGATTGGCCTGGCGCGGCCAGATATGGCCCTTGTCGAGATGGGTATGGATATCGGCAAAGCACGGCCAGACCATGCCGTCCCTGAGATCGGTCCTGGCATAATCGGCGGGTGCGGCGCCGGCCGGCCGGATGGCAGCAATCATGCCGTCGCTGATGACGATATCGACCGTAGCCAGCCCTTCAGTGACCGGCGCGTCGACATGCTCGAGGGTGACGGCAGGCACTGTCGCATTGCTCAGCACGAAGCGGGCCGCATTCGGCGGGGAGATGAAGGAATAGGTCATCAGTTTTCCCGTTTCAGGCTGCTCTCATGCCAACGGTGCAGGCTCAGCCAGGAAATGAAAGAGGTGATAGCGAAGATCGCTACACCAAGAAGGGAGAGCATCAACAAGGCTGCAAAGAGACGCGGGATATTCAGCCGATACTGTGCTTCGAGAAGCCGGAAGGCGAGGCCGGAGCCCGCGCCTGCCGAGCCTGCGGCAAATTCCGCGACGACAGCGGCGATCAGCGCAAGGCCACCACCGATCCTCAGGCCGGTCATGAAATAGGGTTGGGCGGCGGGCAGTTTGAGAAAGAGCAGCGTCTGCCAGCGCGAGGCGCCGTAGAGTTCGAAGAGGTTGATCAGATTGTGGTCGACGCTCTTCAGCCCCTGGACCATATTCGAAAGGATCGGGAAAAAGGCGACGAGGAAGGCGCAGATCAGCAGCGCCATCTGCGTCGACGGCGCATAGATCAGGATCAGCGGCGAGATGGCGACGATCGGCGTTACCTGCAGGATGACGGCAAGGGGATAGAAGGCAAGCTCGATCCAGCGCGACTGCACGAGAAAGATCGCAAAGGCGACGCCGCCGACAAGCGCCAGCATCAGCGACATGAAGGTTATCTTGGTGGTGACCCAGAGGGCAGGAGCAAGCGTACCCCAATCCGTCACGAAGGCGTTTGCCACAGCGGCCGGTCCTGGCAGGATATAGGGCGGCACGCCGGACAGTTTCACATAGGCGTACCAGACGAGGATCAACAAGGCGATGACGAGGAAGGGGACGGCGATGCGCAGTGCAAGATCGCGGCGCTTTGCGCTTGCGGTACCCTTAACCAGCAGCGGCGATGTGTCTGTTTCGTCACCCATCAATGATCCCCTGCCGAATTTATCGCCCCGATCAACGAATGCGACACCGTTTCGCAGGCCCTGCGGTACTCTTCCGAGGTGCGGTAGTGCGCGTCGCGTCCGAGGCTGGTGATCAGCGGGACGTCGGCATGCACGCGCCCGGGCCTTGCCTTCATCACGACGATGCGGTTCGAGAGATAGGCGGACTCGAAGACCGAATGCGTCACGAAAATCACCGTAATGCCGGTCGCCTTCCACAGCCGCAGCACGTCGTCGTTGAGCTTCTGGCGGGTGATTTCATCGAGCGCGGCGAAAGGCTCGTCCATCAGCAGCAGCTTCGGCTTCGTCACCAGCGCACGGGCGATCGAGACGCGCATCTTCATGCCGCCGGAAAGTTCGCGCGGATAGGCCTTGGCAAAATCCTGAAGGCCGACGGTGGTCAGCACTTGCATGATCTGATCATGCGCGGCTGCCTTCGAAACGCGCCTCAACCTCAGCGGCAGATGGACATTGTCGAACACGTTCTTCCAGGGCATCAACGTCGGCTCCTGGAAGACGAAGCCGATATCGCCCTCCGGCAGACCTCTGGAATTGATGCGCGAACTCGGCCAGTCGATCGTTCCCGAGGTGACATCGCCGAGACCGGCAATGATGCGCAGCGCCGTCGACTTGCCGCAGCCGGAAGGGCCGAGCAGGCTGACGAACTCGCCGCTTTCGACGGTGAGCGACATGTTCGAAAGGGCGACAGTGCCGCTGGAAAAGACCTTCGAGACCGACTGCATGATAACAAGCGGCCGCTTGCGCGTCTCTTTCGGGGATACCGCCTGGGCTTCTGCTGGGAGCATTGCTGTCTCGTTCATGCGGGAGGATACGGCCCGCCACGTCCTCAATGGCGGACCAGGAGAGCTGTCGGTCGGCCTACTTCTTCAGCGCCATTCCGGCGCCCTTGCAGACGAACTTCGTCGTGAAGGCCTTGGTGTAATCGGTGTCGGCCTTGAATACCTTGATGGCGGCCATCTCGTCGAAGAACTTCTTGTAATGGGCGTCGGTGATGCAGCCGATGCCCTTGTCGAGGCTATCGCCGGATTCGATGATGCCGTATTCCTTCATCTTGGCGATCGAATAGGCGATCTGGCCGTCCGTTATTTCAGGA
>NZ_VSZV01000104.1:0-4574 GCF_008919455.1 Rhizobium sp. PEPV16 | reverse complement strand
TTCAATGGGGAGCAGGGGGCGGGTGGGGAATGTCGTATTTCCCGCTGGCGAAGCCCGGCAAAGGATGCATAGTAGAGCAGCACGCCGGAAACGGATGCCGGTTTCGGCAAAAACGGTGCGACAACAAAGACCTACGGCGTCGGACCCGATTCAGCAACAGGGTTGGGCGTTGGTGGCGAAAAAAAGATGCTTGCCGGGGCGAGCGCGATAGGGCGGTCGGGGGAATATGAAGATTTTCAACTACAAGCGTGTTCCTTATGCGGAGATGCGCGCCTTTTCCGTCCATATCCTGACGGCATCCGGCTCCTTCCTTGCCTTTCTCGGCGTCGTTGCCGCCGCCGAGCACCGCTTCATCGACATGTTCTGGTGGCTGGGACTTGCCCTTCTCGTTGACGGCATAGACGGGCCGATCGCCCGCAAGGTGCGCGTCAAGGAAGTGCTGCCGAACTGGTCAGGCGATACGCTCGACAATATCATCGATTACGTCACCTATGTGCTTCTGCCGGCCTTCGCGCTCTATCAGAGCGGCATGATCGGCGAGCCCTGGTCCTTCGTCGCCGCCGGCATGATCGTCGTCTCCAGCGCCATCTACTATGCCGATATGGGCATGAAGACGGACGAGTATTTCTTCTCCGGCTTCCCCGTCGTCTGGAACATGATCGTTTTCACGCTGTTCGTCATCGATGCCAGCGCCACGACGGCGCTCACTGTTGTCATCGTCTCGGTGGTGCTGACCTTTCTGCCGATCAATTTCCTCCACCCGGTCCGGGTCAAAAGGCTGCGCCCGCTCAATCTCGGCGTCTTTTTCCTGTGGTCGGCGCTGGGGATATTTTCGCTGCTGATGCATTTCGACACACCCGAATGGGCGCTCATTCTCTTCATCGTGACCGGAGCCTATCTTTACGTCATCGGCGCGGTGCTGCAATTCTTCCCCGCCCTTGGACGCGAAGCATAGGACAGGCAAGATGACCAAAACACAGGCGGTTTCATTCTCGAGGACGGGCGGGCCGGAGGTTTTCGACTATGTCGAGATCGATCTTCCCTCGCCCTCGGCGGGTGAGGTGCAGATCAGGCAGGCGGCGGTCGGTCTCAATTTCATCGACGTCTATTTCCGCAACGGCACCTACAAGACCCCGCATCTGCCCTTCGTCACCGGCAAGGAGGGCGCCGGCACCGTGACATCGGTCGGCCCCGGCGTCGAGGATTTCAAGGTCGGCGACCGTGTCGCCTATGCCAGCGCCGACGGCGCCTATAGCGCCGAACGCAATATCGAGACGCGGCATCTGGTGCATGTGCCTGACGGCGTAGAACTCGAAACGGCGGCGGCGATGATGCTGAAGGGCATGACTGCCGAATATCTTCTGAACCGCACCTTCAAGGTCGGTCCGCAGACGGTCCTGCTGTTGCACGCCGCTGCCGGCGGCGTCGGCCTGATCGCCGGCCAGTGGGCAAAGGCGCTCGGCGCCACCGTCATCGGCACGGCGGGCTCTGAAGACAAGATCGAGCTGGCGCTCGCCCATGGCTACGATCATGTGATCAACTACAAGAGCGATAGCTTCGTCGACCGTGTCCGCGACATCACCGGCGGCAAGGGGGTGGATGTCGTCTACGATTCGATCGGCCGGGATACTTTTCCACAGTCGCTCGAATGTCTCAAGCCGCGCGGCCTTTTTGCCTCCTTCGGCCAATCTTCCGGGCCGATCGAGAATTTTACCCTCGCGGCTCTGGCGCAGAGGGGCTCGCTCTTTGCGACTCGGCCGACGCTATTCACCTATATTGCCGCGCGTCAGGAACTGATCGACAGTGCCAACGCGCTATTTGATATTGTGCAAAGCAACAAAGTGCGTATCAATATCAATCAAACCTATCCGCTGCGTGAGGTTGGGCGGGCTCACGTGGATCTGGAAACAAGAAAAACAACAGGAACGACGCTGCTGATTCCATGAGATCCGAACAGACCGGTTGGCAGAAGAAATGAGGGGAACGTGTCGCCATTGAATGTGCCGGATTCCGGTGCGTTATTATCGGTCCAGAAGCTGACGAAGTTCTTCGGTGGCTTTGCCGCTTGCAATGAAATCGATCTCGATATCGCGCCGGGCGAAATTCATGCGCTTCTCGGCGAAAATGGTGCAGGCAAATCCACCCTGGTGAAGATGCTGTTCGGCGTTCTCGAGCCGACGGGCGGAAATATCCTCTGGCAGGGCCAGCCGGTCGCGATCGCGTCGCCCGGTGAAGCCCGTAAGCTCGGCATCGGCATGGTCTTCCAGCATTTCTCGCTGTTCGAGGCGCTGACGGTTGCCGAAAACATCGCACTGTCGCTCGATGACGCCATTCCGATCGACAGAATCTCCGAGGAGGCGAGGGCGCTGTCCGTCGCCTACGGCCTGCCGCTCGACCCGCATGCCCATGTCGCCGATCTCTCGGTCGGCGAGCGTCAGCGCATCGAGATCGTCCGCGCGCTACTGCAGAACCCGAAGCTCATCATCCTCGACGAGCCGACCTCGGTGCTGACGCCGCAGGAGGCCGACAAGCTGTTCGAGACGCTGTTTAAGTTGCGCGCCGAAGGGCGTTCGGTTCTCTATATCAGCCACCGGCTGGAGGAGGTGCAGCGCATCTGCGATCGCGCCACCGTCCTGCGTCATGGCCGCGTGACCGGCGCCTGCGATCCGAAGCGGGAAACGCCTGCCTCGCTCGCTCGCATGATGGTCGGCAGCGAAGTGGCGACCGTGACGCATCCGGAGCGCAGCGACCGGGGCGAGGTGCAGCTTGCCGTCGCCAACCTTTCCGTCGCCGCGCGCACCCCTTTCGCCATGTCGCTGCGTGATGTCTCGATGGCGGTGCGCTCCGGCGAGATCCTCGCCATTGCGGGTGTCGCGGGCAACGGGCAGAGCGAGCTCTTCGATGCACTGTCTGGCGAATATCCGGTCGCCTCGGCCGAGGCGATCGTCATCCGCAAGAAACCGGTCGGCAATCAGGGCATTACCGCCCGCCGTCTTCTCGGCGCCGGCTTCGTGCCGGAGGAGCGCCACGGCCACGCCGCCGTCTCCGCCATGAAACTGTCGGACAATCTTGTCCTTGCCCGCAGCCAGTCGGACCGCAAGGCGTTTCTGGGCCTGCTCGGCATGATCCGCCGCGGGGCGGTGAAGTCCGCCGCAAGGCGCATTTCCGAGGCGATGGATGTCCGCAAGAGCGGCGATGACCCGGCCGCCGGCTCTTTGTCCGGCGGTAACCTGCAGAAGTTCATCGTCGGGCGCGAGCTCGACCGTCAGCCGGCGGTGCTCGTCGTCAACCAGCCCACCTGGGGCGTCGATGCCGGGGCTGCAAGCCGCATCCGCCAGGCGCTCGTCGATCTCGCAAGAAGCGGTTCGGCCGTCGTCGTCATCAGCCAGGATCTCGATGAGATCTTCGAAGTGGCGACCGATATTGCCGTCATCTGCGAAGGCCGTCTTTCCCGCCCGTTCCCGGCCGGCGAACTGACGCGGGAAAGGATCGGTCTGCTGATGGGCGGGCTGCACGAGAGCAGCTCTCCCCCGGAGGCGCCCCATGCGCATTGAAGAGGCAGCCCATGCGCATTGAACTCGAAAAACGCCCAGACGTTTCGAAGCTCTTCGGCTTCGTCTCGCCGCTCCTCGCCCTTGTTCTGACGCTCACTTTCGGCGCCATCATGTTCGCCTTGCTCGGCAAGGACCCGATCGCCGCACTGGAAGCCTTCTTCATCGAGCCGCTACTCGAGGTCTGGTCGCTGCACGAACTGGCGATCAAGGCCGCGCCACTGATCCTGATCGCCGTCGGCCTGGCCGTCTGTTACCGCTCGAACAACTGGAATATCGGCGCCGAAGGCCAGTTCACCATCGGCGCCATCACCGGCTCCTTTCTGCCGATCATCTTCTACGACTGGCATTCCCCGATCGTGCTGCCGCTGATGCTGATATTGGGTGCGCTCGGCGGTGCGCTTTTCGCTGCCGTTCCGGCGCTGCTGAAGGCGCATTTCAATACCAATGAGATCCTGACATCGCTGATGCTGGTCTATATCGCCCAGCTCTTCCTCGACTGGCTGATCCGCGGCGCCTGGCGCGATCCGAAGGGCTTCAACTTTCCGGTTTCGCGCGATTTCGCGCCGGAAGCAGTGCTGCCGGCGATCTGGGAAGAGTCGGGCCGCGCCCATTGGGCCTTCATCTTCGCCATCATTGCGGCGGTCGGTGCCTGGTTCATGCTGCGCTATACGCTGAAAGGCTTCGAGATTGTCGTGCTCGGCCAATCCGAACGGGCAGGGCGCTTTGCCGGATTCTCGTCGAAGAAGATGATCTGGTTCAGCTTTCTCTTCTCGGGCGCTCTTGCCGGCCTTGCTGGGATAGCCGAGGTCTCCGGCTCAATCGGTCACCTGCAGCCGGCGATCTCGCCGGGCTATGGCTTCACCGCCATCATCGTCGCCTTCCTCGGCCGCCTCAATCCGCTCGGCATCATCGCATCGGGCCTGGTGCTGGCGCTGACCTATCTCGGCGGCGAGGCAGCACAGCTTTCGCTCGGGGTTTCCGACAAGGTCACTCGCGTCTTCCAGGGGCTGCTGCTCTTCT
>NZ_VSZV01000272.1:0-21426 GCF_008919455.1 Rhizobium sp. PEPV16 | reverse complement strand
AAGGCGATCGATTTCGCCGAACAGATAGGGATAATTCAGCTCCTCCCCATCCGGCTCGTTGCGGGACGGCACGCTGGCGATCTGGATATGGCCGGCAATCGGCAGCAGGCGTCGCAACGCCATGGTGACGTCGCCATGGATGATCTGGCGGTGATAGATGTCGAACTGGAGCTTCAGGTTCGGCAGACCGCATTCGGCGATCAGCCGCTCGGCGGCGCCGAAGTCGTTGAGGAAATATCCAGGCATGTTTCGGCCGTTGATCGGCTCGAGCAGCAGATCGATGCCCTTTTCCGCAAGCCGCCCGGCAGCATAGGTGACGGAGCGCCGATAACAGGAGGAGGCGTCTTCGTCATGAAGGTCGGCGATGCCTGCCATCAGGTGCAACCGTCTGACGCCCGTTGCCGCCGAATAGTCCAGTGCCCGCTCAACATCGGCTTTCAGCGCATCGAACCGTCCGGGAAGAGCGGCGATGCCACGTTCGCCTGCTGCCCAGTCGCCCGGCGGCAGGTTGAACAAGGCCTGCTGCAGATTGTTGCGGGCAAGCCGTTCGGCGATTGCCTCGGGCGTGGCTTCATAGGGAAAGAGGTATTCGACGGCGGCAAAGCCGGCATCGGCTGCGGCGTCGAAGCGGTCGAGGAACGCCCATTCGTTGAACATCATCGTCAGGTTGGCGGCGAAAACCGGCATGTCTAGCGTTCCTTCTACAGGCTCTGCGGCTCTTTGGTGGAGCTGGGCAATTCAGCGCCGGAAAGCCTGGCATAGAGCCGCGCCAGCGAGGAATCGTCATCACGGCCCATGCCGGCCCCGGAGGCGGCCAGATACATCTGCAAGGCCGCTGCCGCCAGCGGTACCGGGTAGCGCTCGGAGCGGGCCATGTCTTGGACGATACCGAGATCCTTGACGAAAATCTCGATGCTGCTGAGCGGAGTATAGTCTCCGGCCAGCACATGCGGCACGCGGTTTTCGAACATCCAGGAATTGCCGGCCGAAGCCGTGATCACCTCATAGACCTTGTCGAGGTCGAGGCCCTGCTTGGCGGCAAAGGTTATGGCCTCGCAGGCAGCCGCGATGTGCACGCCGGCGAGAAGCTGGTTGATCATCTTGAAGGCAGCACCTTTTCCGGCCTCGTCGCCAAGCTCGTAGACCTTGCTCGCCATGGCGTCGAGACCCGGGCGCGCCGTATCGAAGGCCTGGCCGGAGCCGGATGCCATGATCGTCAGTTCGCCACGCGCCGCCTTGGCCGCGCCGCCCGAAATCGGCGCGTCGAGGTAATGCAGGCCGAGAGCCTCCGTCCGCTCGGCCAGATCGCGTGCGACGGCGGGATCCATGGTTGCCGACGAAATGAAGACGGCACCGGGCTTCATTGTGCTCGCGACGCCTTGAGGCCCGAACAGCACGGCCTCGGTCTGCGCGCCGTTGACGACTACGGAGACGACGATGTCGGCGTCCTTTGCCGCAGCGGCAGGGGTCGCCGCGCCACGTCCGCCCTCGGCGACAAAGCGGTCTACCGCCGCCGGCGTGATGTCATATCCAACGACGTCGAGACCTGCGCGCTTCATCGACTGGGCCATTCCAAACCCCATAGAACCAAGACCGATGACGGCTGCGACAACGGCCGAGCCCGAGTTTTCAGCAAGCGGTGACATGAGGAGCTTCTCCAGTCTCTTGAGAAAGGTCTGCGCCCCTCCGGGTGCCGTCCCGGAGGGGCTGTGGTTTAGCGATTGACGGTTTTCGCCGGAACCGTCAACACGGCCAGCGAACCGATGACCAAGGCAGCCGCCAGCAGATACATGCCGGCGCTGTTGGTGCCGGTGAAGTCTTTGAGATAGCCTACCAGAAACGGCCCGAGAAACCCGGCGAGATTACCGACCGAGTTGATCCAGGCAATGCCGGCCGCAGCGCCCGTGCCGGCGAGAAACGCCGTCGGAAGCGACCAGAACAGCGGCGCGCAGCTGATGGCGCCGGCAGCAGCCAGCGAGAGGCAGGCAATCGAGACCGCCGTGCTCGTCGCCATCGTCGCTGCGACGAAGCCACCGGCGGCGATGAGGGCTGGGACGACGAGGTGCCAGCGGCGTTCGCGCAGCCTGTCGGCGGAACGTCCGAGCGCCAGCATCACGACGAATGTGCAGATATAGGGGATCGCGGAAATCAGGCCGATATTGAGGTTTCCGTTGACGCCTGAGGCCTTGACGATGGTCGGCATCCAGAAATTCAGGCCATATTGCCCGAGCACGAAGCAGAAATAGATCAGGCACATCAGCCAGACGCGGCGGTCGGTCAGCGTTGCGCCGATGCTGTGCGGGCTTGCTGTCTTGGCCCGGTTCTCCGCCTCGATATTGGCCGTCAGCACGCGTTTTTCCTCACCGCTCAGCCATTTCGCGCCCTGGATCGTATCATCAAGGTAGAAGAACGTCGCAACGCCGAAAAGAATAGCCGGAATGGCTTCGATCAGGAACATCCACTGCCAGCCGGAAAGTCCGTGCGTGCCGTGAAAACTATCCATCAAGAGACCCGAAAGCGGATTGCCGAAAATGGCGGATATCGGGATCGCGGACATGAAGGTGGTGATGATCCGGGCGCGGCGATGGGCCGGATACCAGGCGGTCAAGTAGAGAATGATGCCGGGAAAAAATCCGGCTTCGGCAACGCCCAGCAGGAAACGCAGAACATAGAAGACGGTTTCCGACGAGGTGAACATGAAGGCGGCGGAAATGATGCCCCAGGTGACCATGATGCGGGCGATCCACACCCGCGCGCCAACCTTGTTCATGATGATGTTGCTCGGCACTTCAAACAGAAAATAGCCGATGAAGAAAATGCCTGCGCCGATGCCATAGGCGGCTTCGGAGAGGCCGAGTTCGCTCGACATCTGCAGCTTGGCGAAGCCGACATTGACGCGGTCGAGATAGGCGACCACGTAGCACAGCATCAAAAAGGGTACGATGCGCCAGAATACCTTGCCATAGGCACGGTCTTCGAGCGTCTGGGCGGGATGTGCGCCAACAACTGGCGCCTGCGTCTCCAGCGTCATGATTTTCTCCTCCGATTGTTGCCGCGGTCTCCTTGAGATCCTACCGCGGCACGCCATGCCGTTTTTGGCAGCGCTGCCATTCTCATTAATTCATTTTGGCAGCGCTGCCAACGGCAAATTGGTAGCGCTGCCAAAAAAACCTTGCTTCTTGACGGCAGCGGTGAAAAATGGGGGCAGAGCGGTGGTCATCGGGCGGGCAGGCCGGGCAACCACCTCAACAGTCGGGTTCAAAACGTAACGATGGAATTCAAACATCAGGCGACGGTGACGCTTGCCGAGGTCGCAGAAGCGGCCGGTGTTGGCGAGAGCACGGTGTCGCGCGTACTGCGCAACCACGGTTCGTTTTCCGGCAAGACGCGCGAGCGGGTAATGGTCGCCGTCGAGCGGCTGGGCTATGTGCCGAACCGGATCGCGGGAACGCTCGCCTCCACCGGTTCGCGTCTTGTCGCCTTCGTCATTCCGTCTTTGTCCAACATCGTCTTTCCCGATGTGCTGCGCGGCGCGAGCGCCGTTCTGGAAGAAAACCGGTATCAGGCGGTTTTCTCCGTGACCGATTATGATCCGGGCAAGGAAGAAGCGCTCGCTGCTGCGATGCTTGCCTGGCGGCCGGCGGCGGTCATGCTGGCGGGATGCGAGCATACCGAGGGCACGGTGAAGATGCTGCGCGCCAGCGGGTGCCGGGTCGTCGAGCTGCTCGATCTCGACGGTGATGCTCTCGATATCGCGGTCGGCTTCTCGAACCGCGCGGCCGGGCGGGAGAGCGCTGCCTTCCTGTTCAAGCGGGGCTATCGCCGGATCGGCTATGTCGGTCACGACCTGAACCGCGACACCCGCGCCGGCAAGCGGTTTTCCAGTTTCTGCGAAACGCTCGATGCGCATGACGCCCCGCTCGTCGCCCGCGAAATTCTCCCGGGCGCCTCGTCCGTGGAAAACGGCAGGTTAGGGCTTGAGCGGCTGCTTGCCCGGGCGACCGATCTTGATGCGGTTTATTTCTCCAACGACGACATGGCGCTTGGCGGCTATTTTCATTGTCTGGCCGAGGGGATCGCGATCCCCTCGAAGCTCGCCATTTTCGGCTATAACGGCCTCGATATCGGCCGGGCAACACCGCAGCCGTTGTCGACCATCCGAACGCCGCGCGTGGCGACCGGGGAGATCGCCGCGCAACTGGTCGTCGCCAATGCGCCGCCGCAGGCCGTCGATCTCGGCTTTGAACTGATCGAAGGGGCAACCGCCTAATATTGGAGGAACTGTCATGTCCGACGCGCGCCTGCGTGAGGAAATCTGCCGATACGGCCGCTCGCTGTTCGAACGCGGGCTGACGCCCGGTTCGTCGGGCAACATATCGCTGCGGCTGGAGGATGGCGGCTGGCTGGTTACGCCGACCAACGCCTCGCTCGGCTTTCTCGACCCGGCGCGGATCTCCAGGCTCGATGCCGAAGGCCGGCTCCTATCCGGCGACAAGCCGACCAAGGAAATTCCGCTGCACACCGCCCTTTACGATACGCGCGGCAGCGCCCGCGCCATCGTCCATCTTCACTCCACCCACGCGGTGGCACTGACCATGCTGCCGGAGATCGATCCGCGCGCCGCCCTGCCGCCGATGACGCCATATTATCTGATGCGCGCCGGTGAAACCGCGCTGGTGCCCTATTATCGTCCCGGCGATCCGGCGGTGGCCGACGCGATCCGCGGGCTGGCGGGCAAGTATTCGTCGGTGCTGCTGGCCAATCACGGACCTGTTGTTGCCGGCGACAGCCTGGAGGCGGCGGTCTTTGCGACCGAGGAACTGGAGGAAACGGCGAAGCTCTATCTGCTGTTGCGCAACCTCAATCCTCGTTTCCTCAGCCCGGCGCAGGTGGCCGATCTCGTCAACACCTTCGGCCTCGACCTTCCGTCGCATCACGATCACGATCACGACGGCGATTGAAGGCATCACTCCGCCGGCCGTCGACCGGGGCAAGCGCACAACCTTCTGCCAAACCCTGCTTTCGATACGATAGATTCTGCTTCGGATGCCGGTAATTCAGGCGAGCGGCGGGTGAAGCGGTGCCTATGATTGTGAAACGTCCCGGTTCCAATCGTTCAAGGATACGCAGATGACGACCTTCCGTCCGAAATACATCACCTTCGACTGCTACGGCACGCTGACCAACTTTCAGATGGCGGAAGCGGCGCGCGATCTCTACGGCGAAGAGCTCGACGAGCCACGCATGGCGGAGTTCATCAAGAATTTCGCCGCCTATCGGCTCGACGAGATTATGGGCGACTGGAAACCCTATGCCGAGGTGGTGCACAATTCGCTCGAGCGGACATGCAAACGCAACGGCGTGACCTTTCGCGATGAAGCCGCCCGGATGGTCTATGAGCGCGTTCCGACCTGGGGGCCGCATCGCGACGTGCCCGAGGGCCTTGCCAGAGTTGCCAAGGAAATTCCGTTGGTCATCCTGTCCAATGCCATGGACGCCCAGATCATGTCGAATGTCGAGAAGCTCGGCGCCCCCTTCCATGCGGTCTACACCGCTCAGCAGGCGAATGCCTACAAGCCGCGTTTCAAAGCCTTCGAATATATGTTTGATATGCTGGGCTGCGGGCCGGAAGACGTGCTGCATTGCTCGTCATCCTTCCGCTACGACCTGATGTCGGCCCACGATCTCGGCATTAAGAACAAGGTTTGGGTCAATCGCGGCCACGAGCCGGCCAACCCTTATTACGGTTATGTCGAAATTCCTGGCATCTCGGGCCTGCCTGGCGTCGTCGGGCTCTGACGGAGACACGCGGATGCAGTTCGAATCCTACTGGCACGACACGGCCCAAGCCTTTGTCGGCGGCGCCCAAGGCCTCGTCGAAGGACATTACGACGTCGCCGTCATCGGCGCCGGCTTCACCGGGCTTGCCGCAGCGCGCCAGCTCGCAAAGGCCGGCGTCAAGGTCGTGGTGCTGGAAGGCGAACGGGTCGGCTGGGGGGCGTCCGGGCGCAATGGCGGCCATCTCAACAACGGGCTCGCCCACAGTTTCCTGTCCGCCAAATCAGCACTCGGCGTGGACCGGGCCGTCGCCCTCTATAAGGCGTTCGACGATTCCATCGACACGATCGAGGCGATCATCGCCGAAGAGGGGATCGACTGCAATTTCCGCCGCGCTGGCAAGCTGAAGCTTGCCTCCAAGCCGCAGCATTTCGATGCCATTGCCCGCAATTTCGAGGCTGTTCACAAAGAGGTCGATCCGGACACCGCACTTCTGACGGCGAGTGATCTGAAAAGCGAGGTCGGCTCGCCCTTCCATGGCGCCATGCTCTCGAAGAAGAGTGCAATGATGCATATGGGCCGTTATGTCGCCGGGCTCGCCACTGCAGCCGCCCGTCACGGCGCCGTCATCTTCGAAAAGGCGGCAGTAACCGCGCATCGGCAGGGCAACGGCCGCCACAGCCTTGAGACGGTACGCGGCACCGTCACCGCAGACCACGTGCTGGTCGCGACAGGCGCCTATACGCCCTCGCTCTTCAGCTATTTCCGCCGCCGGATCGTTTCCGTCGGCA
This sequence comes from Rhizobium sp. PEPV16, assembly GCF_008919455.1. Lineage (NCBI taxonomy): Bacteria > Pseudomonadati > Pseudomonadota > Alphaproteobacteria > Hyphomicrobiales > Rhizobiaceae > Rhizobium > Rhizobium sp. PEPV16. Next base: position 14,857 of record NZ_VSZV01000272.1, on the reverse strand, counting down.
GCTTCCTGATTGCCACGCGTCCGCTGACCGACGCCGAAATCGCCGCTACGATGCCGGGCAATCGAACCTGTGTGACGTCGATGAACATCGGCAACTATTTCCGGTTGTCGCCCGACAGGCGGCTGATCTTCGGCGGTCGCGCCCGCTTTTCCGCAACATCGGATCAGCGATCGGACGCAAGGAGCGGCGACATTCTGCGCGCCAGTCTGGCTGAGATCTTCCCGCAGCTTGCCGGCGTCGAGATCGACTATTGCTGGGGCGGGCTCGTCGACATGACCAAGGACCGCTATCCGCGCGCCGGCTATGTCGACGGCGTCTGGTATGCCATGGGTTATTCCGGCCACGGCGCCCAGCTCTCCACCCATCTCGGGATGATCATGGCCGACGCCATCCTCGGCAAGGCCGACCGCAATCCGATCAAGGGCCTCGACTGGCCGGCCGTTCCCGGTCACTTCGGCAAGCCGTGGTTCCTGCCGCTCGTCGGGCTCTATTACAAGACCCTCGATCGCTTCCAGTAACGGGCCGGAAGCAGGATTGAGATGAGCGCCAGCGCGGCGGTCAACTATCTGGCCTCGCTGACCGGGTAGATCCTGAGAATCCCAAGGCGGTTATCAGTCGTGATCGCTGCAATACCCGCTTCATATGCCGCGCGGACGATTGCCTCATGCAATTGTTCCGGTTCGCTCTCTCCGGTAAGGACCTCCAAACAGATTCTCACCGCTGTGAGGAATTCCTCACCATCGTCGGTGGGCCATTCCTTCAGCAACAGCTGGGCAGCCTCGTGAACGGTACGGATCACCTTGCGATCTTTCCCTTCGGCAAAAACAAGAATTATCGTTGGGAACTTTCTCACCATATCGAATCTCATTGCCCCTGAACTCCGCGGGACGGCCAATGCCGAGTCATGGTTTGGACCGGGATTGGCCACACATGCTCGTCAACCATCTCCCGTGTCGTTTCGACAATCACGTGCCTATCCTCCGGTTGGTGGGGAGGAGGAGTTCGCTAGACTGGCTTTTAGCTCGCGGGCTGCCGCCTCAAGGAGTCGCTTGAATTCTTCGGAGGTCACGCCATCCGCGCGCATCACGATGGCGATCAGCGGATCACGAAGAGCTTCGGTTATCGTCAGCTCCTCGTTCTTTCCGGCAGTTGCGCCAACGGGGCTACAATATTCCGAGGAAAATAGCGCGATCATGGACATACCTTAAATTCGAGGGGGTTGGAGAGAGCGCAGCTCGGCTTGATCGCCTTGAGGTCCAATATCCATTGGTGTCCCCGGGCGACCGAGTGTCTCGAAAGGCAGTTTTGGGCGATCTGCGACACGGCAAGGCCGGCGACCAATGGGTTGTCGACGGTGGCCGGCGGGGCGCGAAAGCTGTCGTCGGTTGCGACTTGTGTGGCGCAATGGCAGACGGAACATGTGTCCTCATGCAGCAAGACCAAAGGACCTGCCATGCAATAGTTTGCAGAGCGGCCCACATGCAGATGCGGCGGCAGGCCGGCTTCCAATGCTCGGCAGGCCGACAGCAGATCTTGGGCTGGACGAGAATCGTCGCCGGCGAAAATGAAGAACGGGTTATTAGCGTAGTCTGCGATTAACCGCAGCGCCGAGGCGCCTTCCGCAAATTCCGGCAGCGTGAAGACATAGGCCGAGAAACCCGCGGCCAGATGGGTTGCCAGCCTGTCGGTCTTCAGCCAGCCGAGATCAGCCTCACCTGCCCAAGGGAGACGGTTCAAATCGTTTTCGTCGATACGATCGGCATCCACGAGAAGGAAATGGCGCGCGCCGAGGGCCGCGAGCTGGATGGCGATCTGTGAGCCCAAGTCGCCGCATCCGATGATGACGAAGTCGATATCGCCAAACCGTGCGATGTCGCGTTGCCGATGGAGAGGTGTCAGGATGGCGTCGTGGTGATCGATTGCGGCGGAGTCATATTCGTCCTCCGCCGGCATATCGGAAGCCTTCAACGAGACGACGAATGAAGACCTGGTAACATGGGGGCTCTGTTCCTCGACAGAATCGGCACTATTGCCGGTGAACAGAGCCCCCCGGCCGCCCCGCCCAAGGCTGTGGGTGACGAGGTTCGGGAAGTCGACGGACGCGGTGGCGGTCGCCGATAATCGTTTGGACCGATCATTGACCATCACATCGCCTCCATGTCGCTGGGTGCAACTCCGCGGATCGTCGCGGCGTAGTGACCGTAATCCTCATCCATCGCATGGTCGGGGGTCTTCACAATCACGTGGAATTTGCCGTCGTACCAGAGGCTGACATTGTCGCCGCTGTCATCGATCTCTCGCCGGCCCATCCGAGGATCGATCGGCTCCTTGCCGCGCAGCAGCATCTGTCCGATATCCCAGGCTTGGCGATCGAGAACTCGCTGGCGCTCGGCAAGATGCGCCTGCCGGTGCGCAATGGGTTCTTCGGCAAGCAACTGGCTGACGAGGAACAAGATCCGACTGCTCCAGGAAGGAATGGCGGCGATGTCTGGGAGGTCGAGGAGGACATCGCCGCCGAGACGTTCGATTCCTTTCCGAGCGATGTCGATAAGCGGGACTTGCCGCGCGGCATAGGCGATTATGAATGCCGCTTTCCGGGCGCGGCGCTCAGGATCCGTCTCGGTGGATAGGCATGCCATGCGCAAGGCGCACTCCCAGGGAATGGTGTAGGCCGTATGCAGGATGCTCTCGAGCGTCTGTAAGTCCTTCTTGTATGGGGAAACATATTGGAACTCGCCGGGCAGGGATGCCGCCGCCGAGGCCGTATAGAACCCGAGCAGGATATTCCCCGCCTCATGAAGCAGTTGGGCCGCTGTCGCAGCATGATCGCCGGCGCGCAATCTCTCTCTGGAAAGGACGATGAGCGCGCTGCCCGGCAATTCGTTCGAACTCGAAAAGGAGCACTGCGGTTCGCGCCGCACGCCAACGTAAAGCGTGTGCAGGCCGGCGATCAGACGCTGATGGCCGTACTCGTCCAAGTCCGCGATCAATGCGAAGGCCCTCTCCAGATGGTCGGCGATTCGATCCAATTCCGCATCGTCGGTGATCGGATAGCCGGGCCGGGGATAGTCCGGCATGCATTGGCGGAGGAGGGCTTGCATGATACGGCTTCGCGCCGGACTTTCGATGTGCACGAGGCCGATGCCGCAAGAGAGCCGGCACGCTGTCTGACGTTCGAGTTCAAGATCCGATGCGATCAGATCCGGCTGCAGATAGCGGCCGACGACCTGCACATCGGGGCGGGCTGCCTGCCATTCCAGACTGCGCGCGAGCGCACCCATCCAGGCTGCAAGTACGGATGAACGGTAAGGGTCGGCGCCGACCGGTCCGGCAACCGCTGGCGGAAGCTCCGGCAGGCGAGTGTATCCGCCATCTGCAAGGTCGGGGAAATAACCTGACAGTGCCTCTACCCCAGCCGAACAACCGGCGAGCTTCGAAGCCGCCGCAAGCGTGCGGCCATATTGGAAGCGTCGCTTCAAAAGGTTGCGTGTTGCCACGCGCTGCAGGGAGACGGAACTTGCCATCAGGGGATTGCGCTTGAGCAGGAGGCGCGCCTCATCTGCCAACTGTTGTATGCGTGACGCGGACATCGGCAGCCTCCGTGAGTTTGTCTTCGGGCGGATCAAGGTTGCATCTCGGGCAAGAATGCCGGAGTTCGGGCCGGCTTCGTCGAGTATTGGAACGGTATGCGCCGTCCGTTGAGAGGCACTATTGCCCAAGGGCGTCATTCGCCCGCCAGTACCGCGTTAAAAATCCGTAAAAAGGGGCGTAAACAAAGAAAAAGCCCCCTCGATAGAGGAGGCTTGGAATCTCTCGAAAAGCATCCCCGGGCTTCAGATGGCCAGGGCTGCCTGTACCGCTGCCCGCGCATTTGGCAGGCCCGATCCAAAGAAATAGCCCATCTCGACGGCGTCCTCGCTTTCGGCGTTCATGCAATCCGCCGTCAATTTCCTCGTACCGGGGGCGACAATGGCGTCCAGGCGGGATGTGGTCTTCAGAATCGATTTCACTTGAGGTCCCGAGAGGCGGTCACCCAGATTGTGGCGGCTTTTGTAGGCACGCTGTATCAGGGCACATAGCCCGCCCACCTGCGCCGACGCGCCTGATGTGCCCCCGAAGGTGGTGTAGTATCCGCCCCCGGTGCCGGGATTGGTTCCGAACGGCACGACGGCCGACCACGGATTGGAGCCATGATCATAGCCGAAAATCCCCGATAGGTCGGTCGTCAGCAGCGAGAAGTGCGAATAGCAATATTCCCGCGTTCGAAAAGCGCTGTAGTCGTGCTGCGCGGCAAATGGAGAAAGCCGGTCGAGGCGCAACTGATGCCTGTTGAAGACTTCCCCGTCGTCGGAGGGGGAGACAACCGTCAATCCTTCGCCGTAATTGCTGTAGCCCGAACGGAAACCTTCGACGGTAACGGCTCCAACTGCAATGACGCCGTTGTTGTCGGCGGCAAGACTTGCCGGATAGATCAGCTGGCTCTCGCCACTGTTTCCTGCGGCGCAGACGATCGGGATGTGCCGGCTGATGGCGAGGATGAGTTGTTTGAGGACATGCCATGGGCGATCCGGATTGGAGCCTTTCTGCGCAGCCTTCGGCTCCAGTTCAGGCCCACCCTGATCAGCAAGGGCAATGCGCGTGAACAGATTGGCGGCATCCTGGTTTTTCCACAATTCCAGGTCGGCCTTCAGCTCGTTCTTCGGATCAACGATGCTGTGTTTCGGGTCAGGCAGACCGCGCGGCAAGACGATTACGTCTGCTTTCTGAATATAGGCATAAAGGAAGGCCGCAATGAACTGCCTGACATCGTCTTCGAAGGACGTTCTGATCGAGATGAGCCTCGAGAAAGGATCAACGCCGAAATAGGGGATGACATTGCGATTGCCGCTCGTATGCAGCTCGTCGCCATTCCCGTAGAAGGCTCCTTCCGGCGGAAGGCTTGAGGTGCCCTCTTCCGCAACAACGGCGGGTTCGCCGACGATCAGCCCAGCGCAACAGGTACCATGCGACGCAAACAGCGATTCCGGATTGTAGAGCCGCCGGAGAACACCCTCCGACGCGGCGTATTCGGCAACCAGATCACCGAGATAGTCTCGGTCGTCGTTCGAAAGGCCCATATTGCCGAGCGGAGCGATGTCGAGCCCGGCAAAGAAGGCATGTCTTTCCTCGCGGTCAAAAGACGTGGTCGTATCGAGAATTTCGAGCACGCGGGCGCCGTAGCGATGGGTCGTCAAATCGATTGACGCCTCCCGGTCAAGCCGGGTTGCCAGATTGGGATGATCCGGAGATACGCCGACATCGATCAGCGCGACCCGTGCGGGTCGCAGCGGGCCGGCGGAAGCGATGGCATCCCAGACCGTGCCGGTGATGAGGGGATCGGGCAGCGTGCGCGCGGCGCTCGCATCGGGCGCTGGAGGCGCCGGTGGAGCCGATCCGTATTCCGCGTCGACTACGCCAAGAGCAGTCAGGTGCCAGAGATAGTAGTAGTTGATCGGCGCGGGCTCAGGCATTTGTGTTTGATCCGTCATGGTTGTAACCCTGTTGAGCAGCAGCGGGAGAATTCAGACCCATTCGTCGTGTACGGCCTGGAACAGAGGACCGAACGCGTCGTGGAGGTAGGGAGCGAAGCGTCGGGCGAGATCTCGCCCTGCCTGCGTGTCGCTCGGATAGTGCAGGCCGGCCCATTCGCGATTTTCGGCGACGTTCTGGGCGATGCGGGCAAGCTCGTCGGTAGCGGGATGTTCCGGCAGGATCGTCGAGAACGCGAAGGCGATCGAAAAGCACTGGAACGAATGGTTGCTGGGATAGGACTCGTGAACCGGCACGGACAGCAAAGGCCGCAGCAAGGGCTCAAACTGGTTTGGTCGCTGCCGGTTGAACTGGCTCTTGTAGATCAGTCCGACATATTCGCAGGCCGTCAGGATCGCCTGGAAAAGGCCCTCCGTCTGCTCGAAACCGCCGAGATCCTCGATATACAATGCGCGGGTGAATTCCCCGACAGAGATCGTCGACTCGATTTGGATGTCGGGCAGGCGCCGCACGCGTTCGCGGTCGCGGCGCTGCATAGAGAGCAGCACCGTCGTTTCGAGGCGGGTATAATCCGGGCCGGGCGGCGGAAGTATATCCAGCATTTCCCAGGTGAAGCGCCGAGCCGCGGTATAGGCGTTGCGTGACGGCTGCTGGTGCAGCCTGCGCAGCTCGAAGGAGGGGATAAGCTGCGACACGCCGAGGCTGGCGCCGTCCATCGTCGACTTGTTCTTGTTTTTGTTCTTGTTCTTATTTTTGTTCTTGTTTTTGTTCAACGACGCCTTGTTGAGCACCGACTTGTTCGCCACGCTCGTGAGGACCGAGGCTGCGGCCATTGTCGCCATCATCGGCTCGGCCAGAGGCGATGCATCTTCACCCGTGCCGGAGAAAAGCGCAGGTTCGGAGGCCGCATCAGGTGCAGCCGGCGACGCGCCAGCGATAGGATCAGCACCGGCATCGTCCCTCGGTTCGCATGGAAGGACCGTATCCGGCTCAATCCTGAATTTATAACTGTTTAGAAATAAAACTAATTTTGATTGCGATTCGTGGGCAGTGTCCGCTTCCATTGCAGCCTCCTTGCGCGATGATGTGAAGAATTGTCCGAGGTTCAGCGCAGCTTGGCGCCGGCCTTGAGCAGGCCGTCGATCAAGATCTGGCCGCCGCCTGTGTCGAGCAGCGGATAGCCGCTGCCGCGGAAGGCGTTTATAGAAAAGCCGCCCTCGACTGCCTCAAGGCGCTGCAGGTAATGCCGCGCGCCGCCGAGATCGTTGGAATGGGCATGACTGGAGGCAAGATAGCGCAGCAGGCTGTTGAAGTTCGGTCGTGCCCGCAAGGCTTCTTCGCCTGCGGCTATGGCTGCGGCATGATCGCCTGCAAGCGCTGCCGCAATGCATTTGGTCGTATCGAAGTAATATTTATGCGGGCTGTAGACGCCGAGTTCCTGTACCCAACGTGCCATCGCCACCGCCTTGTCGGGCTGGCCCGCATAGCAGTGCAGCATTGCGTAGAGGTCCCAACCGAGCGGCAGGGCCGGATTCAGGCGGATCGATTTTTCGAACAGGTTGGCCGCATAGTCGTATTCGCCGAACAGGAACGAATGGACGTGGCCGACGAGCGCGAGCGACACGGAATTCTGCGGATCGAGTTCCAGCGCCTTGCGTGCATAGGCCTGGGCTTCCTCGATCAGATGCGCGTCCAGCGCGTTGAAGCCTTGGCCAACCTGGAAAGTGCGAATGAATGACAGCCAGGCAAAAGTCGATGACCGCGGCTGATACTGGATCTGTTCTTCCAGCCGCCGTTCCGCGTTATCGAGGTCGTCGCGCGACAGCCGGAAGATCGCATTGACGGCATCGATCAGGAGACCGTCTTGCGACAATCGACTGTCGGTTGCCTGGATCTCCTGGAAATAGGCCAGCTGATCGACTGCCTGGCTGATCAGCGCAGCGGCGATGCCGAACTCGCCCCGCTCGAACTGCGTGCGGTTGATTGCCTGACTGCCCAGCCAATGAATACGGTTGTTGATCAGGTGCTTCATCACCAGTTCGATCAGCACCATGTCACCATCAAACGTCAGGCGAAGCTGTAGGCATATGGGAAGGCTGATCTGCTGTTCGTTCTCTTCAATATGCGGCAAGGTGAAGGAGAGGTCGGTGACGCCAAAGCCCAGCCCATCGATGATGGCTTTTGCAATGAGGTTCTGGAACCGTGTCGCAGCAATTTGTCCGCCCTCTCCGGCACCCACCACGATGGGGGACAGAAGAGCCATCATCCATTGCCAGCCACCGCCGCCCCGCCGCCCATATGGGTCGCTGCTGGCGATGTCCACGGGTTTACCTGTTCTCGACGTATCCGGGGCGCCTGTTAACGGCAGCAGGGCGGAATGTTTGGCGATATCGCGGCTCGGCTGCTGTCGCGGCTCGAATACATCGTGGACTTGTCCTTCATCGAGACGGCGATACCAGTTTTGCCTTTCCAGCGCCAACCAGTCCTCGAATTCGGGATCGCGGATGTCGATACCTTCGAGCAATTCGTCGGTAACTTGATCCGGAGACCGCTCCGTCCGAACCACCAGGTCGGTATCGAGCGCGAGTCGGTCCATATCCAGCCAAACGGTATTCTTATCCGCAATCAAGAGATCGCGTGCCGGCCCCAGACTCTTATGAATGTCCAAAAGCGCCTGGCGTAGACTGGCTGCCGCCTGGTCATCGGAGCGATCGCTCCATAACTTGTCCCTAAGCCAGATTCTCGAGCGCGAGCCCCGGGTGGACAATGCAAGCATTGCCAGAAGAGCCTGTGCCTTTTTGGATTTCGGAGCAACCGACCGCCCCCCGGCGTCCACAAGGGCAAAAGGCCCAAGCAGGAACATCCGAAACGGATAGTGCTCCTTGTTTATGCGATCCAACGGCCCCGCCCCCGCTGCCTCCGATACGCTCGTTTGGCGGCCGGAAAACCTGGCATCCAGGGGCCAGTCTGCCACAACTTCGGCTCCTGACAAGCAACCGGGAAGGGAAACCGGGATTGCGAAATGTAAATCTATGCTATGACGATGATCGAACTGAAGCATAACCGGTTGAAATCCCTCTGCGTAACTTCGCAAAGCGGCCGTAGCATCCTGCCGTCAAAGCAGCGTCAAAGAAATGTTGTTTAGGCACCGTAATTTTGCAGGCATCCGCTAAAGGCTGCGGAGTACTTTAAAACGACGTGTCGGAGTTGCTCCAGCAGGAGCATCGACCGTCGCTCCGATCATCCAGCGCCGGGATGATGTCCCGGCGCTCTTTTGTTTTCCTGTAGTCAGGCGAGCCCGCCGATGTGGAAGCTCTTCATTTCGAGATATTCCTCGATGCCGCATTGCGCGCCCTCCCGGCCAAGACCGGATTGTTTGACGCCGCCGAAGGGAGCCACCTCGGTCGAGATCGCCCCTGTGTTCAGGCCGACCATCCCGAATTCGAGCGCTTCGGCGACACGCCAGGAGCGTTTCAGGCTCTCGGTGTAGAAATAGGCCGCAAGCCCGAAGGGCGTGGCGTTGGCGATGCGGATCGCCTCCTCCTCGTGGTCGAAACGGAAAAGCGGGGCAACAGGCCCGAAGGTCTCTTCGCTGGCAAGCTGCATCTCGGTCGTCGCACCGCCAAGCACCATCGGCACCGCATATTGATCGCCTTCAGGCACGGAACCCGCGGTGGCGAGGATCCTCGCTCCCTTTTCCACAGCATCGTCGACATGACGCTTGATCTTCTCGATCGCTGCCTTGTTGATCATCGGCCCGATATCGGTGCCGGCATCCGTGCCGGCCCCGACCTTCATGGCCGATACGCGCGCGGAAAGTTTGGCGGCAAAGGCCTCATAGACGCCGGACTGGACGAGAAGCCGGTTGGCGCAGACGCAGGTCTGCCCGCCATTGCGGAATTTCGAGGCGATCGCGCCTTCCACGGCAAGATCGAGATCGGCGTCGTCGAAGACGATGAAGGGTGCGTTGCCGCCGAGTTCGAGGCTGAGCCGCTTGACGCTGTCGGCCGCGCCGCGCATCAGCAGCGAGCCGACGCGGGTCGAGCCGGTGAAAGAGATCTTGCGCACGGTCTGGTTCGCCATCAGTTCGTCGCCGATGCCGGCCGGCATGCCGGTGACGATATTGATCACGCCCTTGGGGATGCCGGCGCGCTCCGCCAATACGCCGAGCGCCAGCGCCGAAAAAGGGGTGAGGTCCGATGGCTTGACGATGACGGTGCAGCCCGCGGCGAGTGCCGGCCCGACCTTGCGGGTGATCATCGCATTCGGAAAATTCCACGGCGTGATGATCGCCGATACGCCGACGGGCTCTTTCAGAACGACGATCCGCCGATCTGCCGTCGGCGAGGGGATGGTCGTTCCGCCGATGCGGCGCGCCTCCTCGGAGAACCATTTGATGAACGAGGCGCCGTAGCGGATTTCACCGCGCGCTTCCGTCAGCGGCTTGCCCTGTTCCCTCGTGAGGATCAGCGCCAGATCCTCGATATTGTCGAGCATCAGATCGTGCCAGGCTTCCAGCAATGCGCCGCGCTCGGCATTGGTCTTTGCGCGCCATGGACCAAAGGCCCTTTCCGCCGCGGCGATCGCCGCCCTCGTATCGGCTTCGTCCATGTCGGGCACCGTGCCCAGCACATGCTGCGTCGCCGGGTCGATCACCTCGATCGCGTGCCCGGCTACTGCCTCGCGCCATTCTCCGTCGATCAGCCCCTGCTGGCGAAGCAGGCTGCAATCCCTCAATCCGTTCATTCTGTTCTCCATTGATCAGCCAAGTGCCGAAAGCACCGATGCCGTGATGGCGTCGGTCTTGTCCTTGCCGGGAATTGCGCCGATGCCGCGTGCCGTCGTCGCCTCGATTGATGCCATCACCCTTGCAGCGGCAGCCGTTTCTCCGAGATGCTCCAGCATCATCGCGCCCGACCAGATGGCGGCGATCGGATTGGCGATGCCGAGATCGGCGATATCGGGCGCCGAGCCGTGGACCGGTTCGAACATCGACGGCGCCGAGCGATCGGGATTGATATTGGCGGAGGCGGCAAAGCCGAGCCCGCCCTGGATGGCGGCGCCGAGGTCGGTCAGAATATCGCCGAACAGGTTGGAAGCGACCACGACGTCGAGACTATCAGGCGCCATGACCATGCGGGCGGCCATGGCGTCGATATGGTAGCTGGTCACCTCGACATCGGGATATTCCGCTGAAAGCCTCTGGGTGATCTCGTCCCAGAAGACCATCGAATATTTCTGGGCGTTGGACTTCGTCACCGAGGCAAGCTTGCCGCTGCGCGCACGCGCCTGCTCAAAGCCGAAACGCAGGATGCGCTCGACCCCTTTGCGGGTGAAAATCGAGGTCTCTACAGCTACCTCGCTATCGGTCCCCTGGTGGACGCGACCACCGGCGCCGGAATATTCGCCCTCGGTATTTTCACGAATGCAGAGGATGTCGAAGCCATCGGACCGCAACGGTCCCTGCACACCCGGCAGCAGCCGGTGCGGGCGGATATTGGCATACTGCACGAAAGCCTTGCGGATCGGCAGCAAAAGCCCATGCAGCGACACCGAATCCGGCACTTTGCGAGGCCAGCCGACGGCGCCGAGCAGGATGGCATCGAAGGATCTGAGCGTTTCGATGCCATCCGCGGGCATCATGCTGCCGTTCTCCAGATAGTAGTCGCAGGACCAGGGATAGCTGGTTGCGTCAAGAGAAAATCCGTTCAGGCGCGCTGCCTTTTCGAGCACGGCCCAGGCTGCTGCCGTCACGTCACGGCCGATGCCGTCTCCGGGCAGAAGGGCGATTTTGTAGGTTTTCATCGCAGATCCTCACAGGCTGATGAGCACACTCTTGCTCTTGCGGTTGGCGAGATAGGCGTCGCGGCCGAGATCCTTGCCGATGCCGGACTGCTTGTAGCCGCCGGTCGGCAGGATATGGTCGCGCGAGCGGCCGTAGCGGTTGACCCAGACGGTGCCGGCCTGCAGGCGGCGGGTCACGCGGGTGGCGCGTGAGAGATCGCGGGTGAAGAGGCCGGCGGCGAGCCCATAGGCCGGATGGTCGGCGAGGCTCAGCGCCTCTTCCTCGTCCTTGAAAGTCTGAATGGTCAGCACCGGTCCGAAGATCTCCTCGAGAACCGCCGGCGACGTTGCCGTCACCCCGGAAATCAGGGTCGGTGCGTAGAAATAACCTTCGCGGTCGAGCCGGCGGCCACCGGTGAGGCACTCGGCGCCGTCGTCGATCGCGGCGCGGATGATGTCGTCCATGCGGGCGATCTGTCGTTCGGAGATGACGGGCGAATAATCTGTTGCCTCATCCCAGGTGGGGCCGGGGCGGATGGCCGCCAGCCTCTCGATAAGTGCGGCTGCGAGCGCGTCCGCCACCTTCGCCTCGACGATGAGGCGGGATCCGCAAACGCAGGCCTGACCGGCGTTGGAGAGAATGCTGCCGGCGATTGCGCCCGCCGCAAGCTCGAGATCGGCATCGGCGAAGACCAGCTGCGGGCTCTTGCCGCCGAGTTCGAGCGTCATCGGCTTTATGCCGGTGCGGGCGATGTTGGTCATGATCGCCGCGCCGGCCGCGGTCGAGCCGGTGAAGCTGACCTTGGAGATGCCCGGATGTCCGGTGATCGCATTTCCTGTGGTCGGGCCGTCGCCGAGCACGATGTTGACGAGACCGGCCGGCAGGCCGGCTCGCACCGAAAGTTCGGCGAGATAGAGCGTCGAAAACGGCGTCATTTCCGATGGCTTCAGCACCACCGCATTGCCCGCCGCCAGCGCCGGGCCGAGCTTCCAGCCGGCCATGGACAAGGGAAAATTCCAGGGCGTGATGGCGCCGACGACGCCATAAGGTTCCGTCATGATCATGCCGAAATTTGCGTCGTCAGTCGGGACGAGGTCGCCGCCTTCCTTGTCGGCGAATTCGGCAAAGAAGCGGATTTGCTCGGCGGTGACGGCGATGTCGCCGGCGACGAGATGACCGATGGGCCGTGTCGAGGAAAGCGCTTCGAGCCTGGCGAGGGTCTCCGCCTCGGCTTCGATCAGGTCCGCCCAGCGCTGCAGCGCCACGGTGCGCTCGCGCGGCCGCACGCCGCCCCAATTACTCGCCTTCAATGCGGTCCTGGCGGTTTCGACGGCCTGGTCGACAAGCGCCTCGTCGGCCAGCGGACAGCCGGCATAAGCCTTGCCGTCGGATGGACGGTGCATGTCGATGACGGCTTCGGCCGGAACCAGCCGGCCGCCGATGAAATGCCCGACGGGCAGGGAAATCGTGTTCGGATCGAAGCTGAGTGTCATCGCATGTCCTCGGGATGGGCTGAGGCAAGCCTAACTGGACAACGCGAGCAGCATGCGTCGACCGGTGTTGCCGCAGCGGCGAAAAATTGCGTTTTCGCCGCTGCCGCAGTCAAATCTACGGCGTCGGCATCACGACACGGTGACGTAGATCTTGCGCACCGTCTCGATCGTCTTCCAGACGCCAACGAAGCCCGGCTTCATGACGAAGCTGTCGCCGGCCTTGTAGACTACCGGTTCACCACCTTCCGGCGTGAGTTCGACCAGGCCGGACAGGATATGGCAGAATTCGAACGTCTCCCCCTTGATCGAGCGCGTCTCGCCGGGTGTCGCTTCCCAGACGCCACTATGAACCGTCTCGCCGCGAGCAACGTCCTGCGCCCAGGTCTTGAAGGCAGGATTGCCCGAGATCAGCCGTTCGGGCAGGGGGCCGGATTCGCGCGGCGCGAAGGATGGGTTGGTGTCGATCGTCTTGAGGAGGGACATGATTTGCTTTCCTAGGTTGAGGACTCAGTAGCCACGGCTGCGATCGACTAGGCCGATCGGATCGACGCCCGCCTGGTGCCGTTTGATGTTGCCGATCACCGCCGTCGCGGCGGTTTCAGGCTGGGTGACGCTCGCAATGTGCGGCGTCAGCAGGATCTTCGGATGGTTCCAGAAGGCGTGGTCCGCAGGCAGCGGCTCCGGATCGGTGACGTCGACGACGGCGCCGGAGAGTTGCCCGGCGTCGAGCGCGTCGACGAGCGCCTGATGGTCGAGCTGAGGGCCGCGGCCGACATGGACGAGTGCTGCGCCGGTCGGCAGTCCGGCGAAAAGCTCGGCATTCAGGAAGCCGCGCGTCTCGTCCGTCAGCGGCAGCAGGCAGACGAGAATGTCGGTGGTTGCAAGCAGAATATCGAGACCGTCGCGGCCGCTCAGGCATCGGATGCCGTCGATTTCGCGCGGGCCGCGGCTCCATCCCGAAAGCGGAAAGCCGAAGGGCTGCAACCGTTCGAGCATGGCGCTGCCAAGCATGCCGAGCCCGAGCACACCGATGCGGCGTTCCGAGGCCTGCCTAGAAGCAATCGTCTGCCAGGTCCGGCGCCGCTGCTGGTCGAGATAGGCCGGCAAGTCGCGATGGAGCGCAAGGACGGCCAGCGTCACATATTCCTGCATCATCCTGACGATGCCGTCCTCGACCATGCGCACCACCTTCACCGACGCCGGCACCGCATCGATATGGAACTGGTCGATGCCTGCGCCGATCGAAAACAGGATTTCGAGATTGCGGTAGCGGGCGAGATCATCCGGCACGGTCCAGGTGATCAGGTAGCGCACGGCGTCCGGTTCGACCGATTTGGGATCCATGGAGAAAGCAATGTCGGGCATTTCGCGCGCGAAGGCTTCGGCGAAGATGGCGCCGCGCTTCGCATCGGAATTGAAGAGAAAGGTCATGGCGTCGGCTCCTTGATCCGATGTCATCAGGTGCAGCGGCGGCCAAGCGCCTCGACCATCGCCTGGCAGGCGAGCAGTTCGCTGGCGAGGACGAATTCGTCCGGCTTGTGGGCGCGGCCGATGTCGCCGGGGCCGCAGATGATCGCATCGATGCCGGCGCGCTGGAAAAGGCCGGCCTCCGTGCCGTAGCTGACGGCAGCGAGCGGCTCGATGCCGGTCAGTTCGCGGAGCAGCGCCGCAAGCGGCGCATCGGCGGCCAGCGAAAGCGCCGGATAGGCGCTGAGTTCGCGCCATTCCACCTGAAAGCCGCGCTGCGACAACCCCTCGGCCGCTGCCCGGAGCGGCGCCAGCAGCGTGATCGGATCGACGCCGGAAATAGCCCGCGCTTCGAACTCGGCCTCGCAGGTGTCGGGAATGATGTTGACCGCCTGGCCGCCCTTCAGCGTGCCGACCTGAAGCGAGGAGTAGGGCGGTTCGAAGACAGGCTCGAACGGACCGGAGACGAGCCGTTCGGCTTCGGCTGTAGCGCAAGCCAGGACGTCAGTGATGGCATGGATTGCGTTCAGTCCCTGGTCCGGGCGCGAAGAGTGGCCGGACCGGCCCCTGACCGTCAGCCGGG
>NZ_VSZV01000140.1:0-7220 GCF_008919455.1 Rhizobium sp. PEPV16 | reverse complement strand
GGTGTCGACGTCGATCAACACCGCGGCTGCCGGCGGCAATGCAAGCCTCATGGCCATCGGCTGAGTAACAGGACGAGGGCGCAGAAAATGCGCCCTCGAAACTCCAGACGGAAAAGAGGCCCTCTTCCCGGAATTCAATCTGGCTTCCTCGGCCCATACGGCGTCGGGCGGCGATCCGCTCGCGACACAGTATTGCTGGCGTGAGGAACGACGATTGGAAAGGCAGTTTCGGGAAACCTCGCCGCCTTCATGTACTTGCTCGAACAAGTCTTTCCAGGTCATCGGCATCCAGGGACTTTACGACGGCCTTGCGGCTTGCTTTCCCGTCCACAGGTTGCCGTCTTCGTCCGCAAGCGTAAAAGCCGCTTGACAAAAAGCGTTCGCCGCGACTATTGGGTAATCGATCACCCAAGGAGGATGGTGCGGATCGTGGCAGTATCTCTTTCTGACATTGCGGAACGTGCGGGAGTCTCGGTAAAGACGGTTTCCGGTGCATTGCACGGCGGCTCCGCCCGCATGTCGGACGATACGCGCCAGAAGGTCAAGGCCATTGCGGAAGAGCTCGGCTACGTGACCAACCTTGCGGCGCGTGGCGTGCGACAGGGCTGGCTGCCGCTGGTCGGCGTCGTCTCCGACGGTCTGATCACTTCGCCTTTCGCCACCGAGATCGTACGTGGCCTCGACGGGGCGGCCCGCAGCGCCGGGATGGCGGTCTTTGCGGTCAACCACCGCAGCGGCCAATCTATCGGCTCGGTGCTCGACGAGGTGCAGCAGTTCCGGCCGCGCGCCGTTGCTTACGCCGCCATGTACCACAAGGATGTCGCCCTGCCGGACAGGTTGGCGGGCGCCGTCGGCGTCATGATCAACTGCCGCGAGGCTGCCGGCCGCGTCACAGCGTTGGTGCCGGACGAAGAGGGCGGCGCGCGGGAGATCGTGCATTATCTCCTCGGCGCCGGCCGGCGGCGCATCGCCTTCATCAACCTGCCGGGCATTCTCGCCGGCACGCTACGCGAGATGGGGTTTCGCGCGGCGCTTGAGGAGGCGGGCATCGACCACGTCGGCGTGTTTCCGGCGGTGCGTCGCAGCGTCTACAGCGACCGCGCGCCAAGCCTTATTGCCTCTCATGTGGAGGCGCTTCTGAAATCCGGTCAACGGCCGGACGCCATCCTTTGCGGCAATGACCGCGTGGCGATGGAAGTCTATGCGGCGCTTGCCCGCGCCGGCCTTCGCATTCCGGATGATATCGCGGTGGCAAGCTTCGACAACCAGGTCGAGATTGCCTCGCGGCTGGACCCGCCATTGACGACGATGGCCCTGCCGCACCGCGCCATGGGCCGCCTTGCCATGGAGATCCTCCTGGCCGAGCAGCCCGAACCGCCGCATCTGCGGAAACTGCCGTTCCATCTGGTCGAACGGTCATCCGTCTGAACTTGAATAGTGCCCAACAGGAGGAGAATACAAATGAGAACTTTAATGGGTAATCGATTACTTTCCGCACTCCTAGCGTCCGCCGCGCTGGTCGCGACCGCCGGTCTCGCCGAGGCGAAGACCGTCATCCACGTCATGCACCAGGGCGATCCCGGCTGGGTGAAGGCCTATGGCGACGTTGCCGCCCGCTTCGAGGCCGCCAATCCCGATGTCGACATCGAGATGATCTACGCGCCGCACGATGCCTATAACGAAAAGTTCAGCGCCGCCGTCATGGCCAAGCAGCTGCCCGATATCATGGAACTCGATGCTCCGTTCCTCGCCAATTATGTCTGGTCCGGCTATCTGCAGCCCGTCAAGCCGCTCATTGACAAGGACCTGCTCGATGACATGACGGATTCGAATATCGCCCAGGGCACCTATCCGATCGACAAGGACCTTTATGCGATCGGCCTCACCGACTCCTCGGTCGTGCTCTACGGCAATAAGAAATATCTTGAAGCGATCGGCGCCCGCATTCCGAAATCGGTCGATGATGCCTGGACCCGCGAGGAATTCGAAGGCTATCTCGAAAAGCTTTCCAAACTCGAAGGCGTGAAGTGGCCGATCGACACCTTCCGAGGTTACGGCATCAAGACCGAGTGGATCACCTATGCCTACGGCCCCCTGCTCGAAAGCGCCGGCTGCGACCTGATCGACCGCAAGACTTGGAAGGCCAGCGGCACGCTCGATGGCGAGGCCTGCGTCAAGGCGCTGACGATGATGCAGGACTGGGTGAAGAAGGGCTGGGTCGTGCCGACTTCGTCGGGCACCAACCAGTTCTACGCCGAGGGGCAGCCGGCCGCGCTCGCCATGGGCGGCCACTGGTTCTACGCGGAGGCATCGGCAGCGATGAAGGACAATATCATCGTCATGCCGCTGCCGAAGATCGGCGACAAGGGCGTGAGCCCGAACGGGACCTGGATCTGGGGCATTTCCGCGACCTCGGAAAACCCTGAGATCGCCGGCAAGTTCCTGAGCTTCCTGCTGAAGGACGAGGAGTACCGGGAGTACGCCAAGACCCAGTCCGCCTATCCGGGCCTGAAGAGCTTCGCCGCCGGTTCCCCGCTCTATGCGGAAGGCGGTCCGCTCGCCGTCGCCTTTGAGCAGGCTTCCAAGACCGCGATCGCCCGTCCGCCGCACCCGGCATATCCGACGATCACCTCGGCCTTCATGCAGGCCGTCGACAAGATCTTCAACGGTGGCGACGCGCAGGAAGCGCTGACGGCCGCTGCCAAGAAGATCGACGAGGATATCGAGGACAATGCCGGCTACCCGCCCTTCGACGAGCAGCAGTAAGGGGTTTTGACGGGGCCGGTTCGTCCTGCCGGCCCCTGGACCATCTCGGGAAGGATGACCGATGAGGAGGAAACAATGACTTTGCAACAGACCTCCACGCCCGCTTTGCGGCGTCCGGCGAAACGCCGCGATAGGCAGCGGCTCTGGCAGGAAATGGCGATGATCGCGCCTGCCTTTCTGCTTTTGGCGATATTCCTGATCACGCCGTTCCTCTTGTCTTTCTGGACGGCGATGACCAACCAGCCGCTCGTGCCGCGCCCGACGCCGGTGCGCTTCGTAGGCCTCCTGAATTTCGAGCGCGTCTTCGCCGACCCGCTGTTCTGGACCTCGCTGTGGAACGTCACGCGCTTCACCGTCTGGGTGCTGCCGCTGCAGTGCGGCCTCGCCTTCCTGACCGCGCTGCTCTTGCATCAGAAGCTGCCGATGCAAAACCTGCTGCGCGGCCTGTTCTTCCTGCCGGCGATCACCTCTATGGTGGTGGTCTGCGTCATCTGGGGCACGCTGTTCCAGTATCCAAGCGGCCCGCTCAACCAGATCGTCGGTTTCCTTTCCGGCGGCACGATCCAGCCGATCGACTGGCTCGGCGACCCCAACTGGGCGATGTTCTCCATCGTGTTGCTTTCAGCCTGGCAGGCCTATGGCTTTCAGATGATCATCTATCTCGCCGGCCTGCAGGGCATTCCCGAAGAACTATACGATGCCGCCCGCATCGACGGGGCAAGCGCGTTGCGCCGCTTCTGGCACGTCACCATGCCCGGCCTTCGCCCGACCCATGTCTTCGTGCTGGTTATCACGACCATCCAGGCCTTCAAGCTCTATACGCAGGTGGCGATCCTCACCCAGGGCGGCCCGAACGAAAGCACCGAAACCGTTGTCCACTACATGGTGCGCGCCGGCTTCGAGGAGCAGAAACTCGGCTACGCATCGGCCGTTTCCGTCATCCTCTTCGTCATCGTTCTTCTGATCGCGCTCCTGCAACGCAAACTCCTGAGGCGCTTCGATGTCTGATCTCGCTTTGACCCAGCCCGCCTCCCTGGCAATCGCAAGGGGCAACGGCAAGAGAAGCCTGCGCATCGTGCAGAGCCTCTGCATCCTGGTCATCGCGCTGGTGATGATCTCGCCGCTGTTCATGCTGCTGATCGCCAGCCTGAAGGACGACCGCTTCCGCATCCTCGCCGACATGGGCAGCTTCCGCGCCTTCTGGGTCGGCGACCCGACCCTGTCGAACTACAAGGAGATCGCCCATTTCTCCGGCGAGCTGGCCTATGGCCGATATCTTTTCAATTCGCTGGTGATCCTCGTCGCCACAGTCGTCTCGGGTCTTATCGTCAATTCCATGGCGGGCTTCGTTCTGGCCTGGGGCTCGCTGCGCGGCAAGGCGGCGCTCTTGGCGCTGGTCGTCGCGCTCTATGTCATCCCGCAGGAAAGCATCATCATGCCGCTCGTCGTCATGATGTCGCGGGCGGGTCTGACGGATACCTTCGCGGTGCAGATCCTGCCCTGGGTGGCAAGCCCGCTCTATGTCTTCCTCTTCTACCAGTTCTTCGCGCAGCTGCCGAAAGAACTCTATGAAGCGGCGGAAATGGATGGCGCATCGGCCTTCCGCATCTACCGGTCGATCTACATGCCGCTCAGCCTGCCGGCGCTCGCCACGGTCTCGATCCTCATGGGCATCGAAAGCTGGAACCAGTATCTCTGGCCGACGCTGGTCACCCAGACCGACTATGCTCGGCCGATTGCCGTCGCCATCGCCACCTTCTTCGGACAGGACAGCATCTACTGGGACCGGGCCATGGCCGCCTCGGTGCTGATGATGATCCCCGTCCTCATTCTCTATCTGGCTTTCCAGCGCTGGTTCGTCAGTTCATTCGTCGGCTCCGCCGTGAAAGGTTGATCATGTCTCTACAGGCAAAATCCGAAACCTCAGCACCTGAAACCATCGAAGCGGAGCTGCCCGAAGGCACGGTCCTGCATCTCTGGTTGAAGGCGCGCCATGCCGGCGGCGAGGCGAAGCTCTTCGTCGCCGTTAATGGCAACGACATCGGCGAGCCCTCGACCCGCCGCACGGGGGAATTTGAGTTCTTCGCTGTGACGCTCGCGAAGGGCGGCCGTGCCACGCTGTCCTATGATGCGACAACCACAGCGCTTTCCGTCGCTTATGCCTTCCGGCCGGAAACCGTGATGAAGGAGGGCATCTGCGTCTTGCACAGCGATGCCCGCACCGCCGCCCCCGACGTGCCCGACAGCTATCATTTCCGCCCGCCCTTCGGCTGGATGAACGATCCGAACGGTTTTGGACGGTTCGGCGGAAATGCTCACCTCTTCTACCAGCATTATCCCCACGAGCCGCGCTGGAACACCATGCACTGGGGCCATGCCGTCTCAAAGGATTTCGTCCGCTGGACACATCTGCCCATATTCCTCTTCCCGGCGGCGCATCTATCGGAAAAGGACGATGGCGGCGGCGGCGCCTTCTCCGGCTCGGCGATCCCCGGCATCGGCCCAGAAGGCGAGGAAATCCGCGTCTTTTACACCGAGCATGTGCGTGACCGGCAACCGGAAGAGCAAATCCAGCTTTCAGCCGTCAGCCGCGACGGCATCGTCGCCGGGCCGTCGGAGATCGTGATGCCGCTGCGCCCGGAAGGCTTGAACCTCACCACCGATTTCCGCGACCCCTATGTCTTCAAAGGCCCGGACGGCCGCTGGAAGATGCTGCTCGGCAGCCGCGACAGGCAGGGCGGCGTCGTACTGCTCTATGAAACCGCAGACCCGCAAGGCGCCGATGGCTGGACCTTCCTCGGCATCCTCCATCGCGAGGACGGTTTCGGCATGACGGCGGCGGAATGCCCCTGCATGGTGCCGTTTTCCGGCAAAAACGCAGAAACGCGCTGGGCGCTGATCTTTGGTCTGCTCACCAGCCGCGACCCGGCCACCGGCCGCCGCAACCTCACCTCCGTCACCGTCGGCGGTTTCGATGGCCGCACCTTCACTGCGGAGTTCGAGCAGGAGTTGGATTTCGGTTCGGATGCCTATGCCTTTCAGGCCTTCGTTGATGGCGACGAGCCGGTCGGCATCGCCTGGCTCGCCAACTGGACGGATTTTTCCAAGAAGGACGATTTCCCGACGACCATGACCCTGCCGCGCCGCGTGCTTCTCGACGGCGACACGGTGCTGACCCCGCCGGTCGCAGCCGTCGAAAGCCTGCGCCATCAGTTGCTGGACGACACCGCGCTTGCCGCCGGCAAGACCGTGCCGCTCGGCACCGGCGCCGTCGAGATCGTACTTGATCTTACCGAGCCGGGCGCCGCCTTCGATCTCAGCTTCGATCATCCGGACGTCGATCTAGGCGTGAAACTCGATGCCGATGGTCTGGCGATTGTCTTCGACGCTCGCACCGGTATGACGCCGCCACGTTACGTCGCCACCGGCGCGAAACCGTCGAGCCTGCGCATCTTCCTCGATGCCGGCTCCATCGAGGTATTCGCTGACAACGGCCGCTGGACGGGGTCCAAACGCATTCCGAGCTTTGCCGCCGCACGTTCGGCAACGCTCACCGGCGCCGTCGCCGAGGCGGGCGTCTGGCAATTGAAACTGTGAGGGAGGACAGACAATGGCATCGGTAGCAATCGACCGGGTTCTGAAGCAATACGGCGCGGCCTCCGTTATCCACGGGGTTTCCGCGGATATCGAGGACGGTGAGTTCGTCACGCTCGTCGGGCCGTCCGGCTGCGGCAAGTCCACGCTTCTGCGCATGCTGGCGGGGCTAGAGGATATCAGCGGCGGTGAAATCCGCATCGACGGGCGCGTCGTCAACGACGTCGCGCCGAAGGAGCGCGATATCGCCATGGTGTTCCAGTCCTACGCGCTCTATCCGCACATGACGGTGCGCGAAAATATGGGCTTTGCCCTGAAGCTGCAGGGGCGCGATAAGGCGACAATCAACAAGCTGGTGAGCGAAGCCGCAGGCATTCTCGCACTTGAACCCCTGCTGGAGCGCCTGCCGAAACAGCTTTCCGGCGGGCAGCGCCAGCGCGTCGCCATGGGCCGCGCCATCGTACGCCATCCGAAAGTGTTCCTCTTTGACGAACCGCTGTCCAACCTCGACGCCAAGCTGCGGGTGACCATGCGCAGCGAGATCAAGGAGCTGCATCAGCGCCTTGGCACGACCATTGTTTACGTCACTCACGACCAGATCGAGGCGATGACCATGGCCGACAAGATCGTCGTCATGCGCGCCGGCCACATCGAGCAGATCGGCAAGCCGCTCGATCTCTACGACCGCCCAAATAACACCTTCGTCGCCGCCTTCATCGGCTCGTCGTCGATGAACCTCTTCGAGGGCGGCATCAGCGACGGCGGCTTCCGTATCGAAGGCGGTGTTTCCCTGCCGCTTCCGCCGCAATTGAGCCACAGCGCGGCACGCACCTACGGCATCCGCCCGGAAGACCTCGACA
>NZ_VSZV01000254.1:10140-18571 GCF_008919455.1 Rhizobium sp. PEPV16 | reverse complement strand
GTAGCTCTGGAACACCATGGCAATGCCACGCTCGGAGGGTTCGGCATAGGTCACGTCCTTGCCGCCGATGGTCAGCGTGCCTGACGTCGTTTCTTCCAGGCCGGCGATGATCCGCAGCAGCGTTGATTTTCCGCATCCAGACGGGCCGACGAAAACGACAAACTCGCCGGATGCAACCTCCAGATTGATCCCCTTGATGACTTCAAGGGCGCCAAAGCTCTTGCGAACCTGTTTGAGAGTGAGCTCGGCCATTCTGCTACCCTTTGACTGCGCCTGATGTCATGCCCGCGACGATCTGACGGTTGAAGAAGATGAAGACGATCAGCGGCGGGATCGTCACCAGGAGGATGTTCATGAAGAGGAGATTGTACTGGCTCGAATACATGCTTTGGAAATTATAGAGTGTGAGCTGCACCGTCACGTTCTCCCTGCCGGGAAGGTAGTAGAGCGGATTGGTGAAATCGTTGAAGATCGCGATCGACTGCACGACGATGTTGGTGACCGTCACCGGTTTCAGAAGCGGCAGGATCACCCTGAAGAAGATCTGCCGGGGTTTGGCGCCGTCGATCAGCGCCGCCTCGTCGAGGTCGCGCGGTATGGTCGAGATGAACGACCGATAGAGCAATGTCGAGAAAGAGAGATTATAGGCGACCTGGATCAGGATCATCCCGGTCATGGTTTTGAAGAGACCGATCTCCTGCAAAAGGCCGATGGTGGGCACGACGGCCGGCGGCATCATCAGACCCATGAACAGGGCAATGGAGGCCACCGTGTTCCATGACGTCTTGCGGCGCTGCATCACATAGCCGACCATCGCCGAAAGCAGGATCAGGATCGTGACGGAGGCGACGGTGATCAGGGTGGAGTTGAAATAGGCGAGCGCCAGCTGGTAGTCGCGCGCCTTGAAGACGGCGATCAGATTATCCCAGAACAGCCAATGCTTGGGCAATTCGAAATCGAGGCGAGAGGCTTCGGATTTCGATTTAACCGCCTGGAGAGCGACGAAAACGAAAGGCATGACGAAGATGACGGCCGCCACCGCAAGGGCTATCGCGCCGGTCACGTAAGGGCGGACGCTTCTCATTCTTCGACCTCGCGCCGGTTGAACCACAGGGTGAATGGCAGGATGATTACGGCGATCAGCGCGAACAGGATGACGTTTCCGGCCGTCGACAGACCGTAGAAACCCGCCTGGTACTGCTTATAGATGACCGATGCGATCACATCGGAGGAGAAACCAGGCCCGCCGCGGGTCATGGCCCATATCAGATCGAAGGATCGAAGCCCGCCGATCAGCGACAATGTCACCACGATGACAGTTGCGGGACGCACGAGCGGTAGGGTGATCCGGAAAAATTGCTGGAGGCGCGTGGCGCCATCAATCCTCGCGGCCTCATAATAGTCGGGGCTGATCGCGGCAAGCCCGGCGATGAAGATAAGGGTGGCGAGGCCGACACCCTTCCAGACATCGACCAAAGCCACCGAAAAAAGCGCCAGCGCCGGATTGGTGAGCCATCCCGGGCCGGGAATGCCGAGCGTCTCGAGCGTGACATTGATGATGCCCCTGGTCGGATGCATCATCACCGTGAAGGTGATGCCGATGCCGATCGTCGAGACCAGGACGGGAAAGAAGACTAGGGTGCGCAGGAAGCCGCGGGCGAAGATATTGCTGGTCAGCAGCACGGCAAGCAGCAGCCCGCAGACCGTCTTCAGGCCGGATGTCGTCACGGCATAGATCAGCGTGTTGACCAGTCCCTTGACCAGGAATGGTTCGGAAAAGAACTGCTGAAAGTTTTCGAGCCCGATGAATTCGGCCGTCGAAAGATCCCAGCGTGTGAGGCTGAACCAGAGAGAGGATACCGTGGGAACCAGAAACAGCACGCCGTAGATGATTGCGGCCGGAATGAAAAACCACAGCGGGTAGGGCGATTTGCGCGAGCGGGGGCGTGTCTCGGTCATGACTACCTCTTCAATCGGGCGGAACCTCGCCCCTTTAGGAGCGAGGTTCATTGACCCGAAAGGCCGCTACCAGTTGGGAAGACCGAGCTGCTTGGCCTGCTTGCGTACATCGTCGTCATAGAGCTTTGCCGCGTCGGCCGGCTGGCGAATACCGGAGCCGACTTCGACGGTGATCTGCTCGAGAGCCGGTCCCTTGATTGGCGAAACGAATTCCAGCGCCGGGGTCGTCTTGTCCTTGGCCTCGAAATAGGGGAGCATGTCCTTGATCGCAGGCGGTACACTAGCTGGCAGGTCGCAGCCGTCGATCAGGGAAGGCCCCTGAACGGCATTGGTTTCCACCATGATCTTGCAGGCCTCGACGCTTCCGGCGAAATCGACGAATTTCCGCGCTTCCTCGGCGTGCTGGCTGGTCAGCGGAATGTAAAGGGCTGGCGGCATCCAGACCGTCAAGCCGTTGGTTGCGGCATCGTCGCTCGGCTGCGCGAAAAAGCCGACATCGTTGAGGTTTTCCGGATAATTCTGTTTGAGCGCGCCGACCGCGAAGCTCAGCATCGGATAATGCGCCGCCTCGCCGGTTGCCACCATTCTCAGGCCATCGTCGTAGCTTGCCGCGCCGAAATCTTCGTTCATCAGACCGGCGTCGTGAACGTCCTTCAGCCGTTCGAAGCCCTTCAGGGCCGCAGGCGTCTCTGCGTATTTTGCCTTGTTGGCGGTCTCGTCTGCGGCGAAATTCGGCACGGCCGCGTGCAGGTTGTAATAGTCAGCCAGAACGAACAGCTGCGAGGTCCAGGTATCGCGATAGGTCTGCGCCACAGCGACCTTGCCTGATGCCTTGACCTTTGCGTTGTTCGCCATGAAGTCCGCCCATGTCTTCGGAACGGAGAGGCCGAGGTCCTGGTAGATTTTCCTGTTGTAGAGAATCCCGCCCGCCATCGCCGTGCCGAAGGGAACACCGTAGAGCTTGCCGTCGGCGCGGACGACCGACTTGAAACCTTCGTCCACCTTCGCCTGCGACGCAAGACCGCTCAGATCGACAAGCGTCTGCGCGGGTTTCAGCGCCTGAAGCAGCGAGCCGGAATTATAGAGAAACACATCGGACATCTCCCCCGTCGCCAGGCGCGTCTTGACGATGTTGTCGCCTTCGCCGCCACCGGCCCGTGGCTCGATTTCGATGGTGACGTCGGGCGCCTTCGTCTGATAGGCGGCAACCAGTGCCTCGGCCGCCGCGACGGTGTCCGGGTTATTGTCGATCAGGAATGACAGCGTGGTGTCTGCATGCGACGGACCGGCCGCGACCAGTGCCAAAAGTGCGGACGCGCCCGCAAGAATGAGCTTTATCCGATGTGCCATGACGTTCCTCCTCTGAACGGTGCGACGTGTATGCTCCTCAAGAATTGGGTAAGGAAAAGACCAGTCGGTGCGTCCCCGGGGCAAGAACGGCTTCCTCGACGACGGGCTCGCCGTTGAGCGACGGGTTTTGATGCCGTTTTCCTGGTCGGAAGCGGCCGATGCAGCCTTCCGGAAGTGTCAACACATAGGTGACCATGTTGCCGTCGCACTGCCAGCCGGCCTCGATGCGTCCCTGGCTGATATCATGATGGGCCGAAACCGGCGAAAGGGACGGAATCGGCGCCGGATCGACGATCACCTCGGCAAAACCGGGTGCGCTCGGGCTCGGCGAAATTCCGGCGACGCTTTCGAATAGCCACTGGCAGACCGCGCCATAGGCATAGTGGTTGTAGCTGTTCATGTCGGGTTCGTAGATGGTGCCGTCAGGCGCCATGGAATCCCAGCGCTCCCAGATCGTCGTCGCCCCCTTCGACACCTGGTAGAGCCAGCCCGGCACATCCTCCTGCAGGAAGACTTTTTCGGCCAGATCGTCCATGCCGAGCTTCGTCAGCGCGGGCAGCAGGGCCGGCGTGCCGATGAAGCCGGTGCCGATCTTGTAGTCGGCATCGATGATCACCTGCCGAAAATGCTGCTGTGCGGCTTGCGTGTGCTCCGCCGGTATCAGGTCGTGGAGGAAGGCCAACGCATAGGACGTCTGGTCGTTGTGCGCGAGCCGTCCCGCCGGCGTGATGAACTCGTTGGCGAATGTCAGCCGGATCTCGTTTACGCGCTGTTTCATCTTTTCTTCAAGGACGTGCTCGCCGAGAGTGGCTGCGATCCTTACCAGAAGGTCGGTCGAGATGAAGTGGTAGAGCGTCGCCGCGCAGTCGTCGGCGATCGTCGGACGAGGTTTTCGATTGTCGCCGACCGGCTGCAGCCAGTCACCGAAGGTGAAGCCTCGGGCGCCCCAATGCGAGGGCGGACGCACGAGCGGACCATCCGAGATCGACCAGACGAAATCGACCCAGCGCACCATGGAATCCAGGCACTCCGCTAGAACGGCCCGGTCGCCGTAATGGGTGTAGAGTACCCAGGGAATGACGACGATCGCGTCGCCCCAGCCGGTCGAGCCGGCATAGCCCGGGAAATTGGCCGGATGTAAGCGCGTTGGATCCGGCGAAAAATGTGAGACGGCGCCATCCTCGCGCTGATCGGCCATCACATCGCGCAGATACTTTCTCAGGAAGGATTGACTGTCGCTCAGCCAGCATGCGGTTGCGGCAAAGACCTGGGCGTCGCCCGTCCAGCCCAAGCGTTCGTCGCGCTGCGGGCAATCGGTCGGCACTTCGACGAAATTGGCGCGCTGCGACCAGATGGTATTCTCGACGAGGCGATTGACCAGTGCATTGCCC
Source organism: Rhizobium sp. PEPV16 (assembly GCF_008919455.1). Lineage (NCBI taxonomy): Bacteria > Pseudomonadati > Pseudomonadota > Alphaproteobacteria > Hyphomicrobiales > Rhizobiaceae > Rhizobium > Rhizobium sp. PEPV16. The sequence goes on along the minus strand of NZ_VSZV01000254.1, from coordinate 13,871 downwards.
GAGGTGAAACCGCCGGCAGGCTCGGGCACAGATGAGATCGGGATGGATGCGATTGCGAGGATCTTCGCATCGCCCTTGATCGTCACCCTGGCATAGCGGAAGCCGTGGAAGGTGAAATGCGGCGCGTAGGTCTCGTCGCCATCTCCCCGCAGCGTGTAGACGGTGTGCGCGGTAGCCGTGCGATAGTTACGATTGTCGAAATGACGGTCGGGACCGAGAACTTCCGAATGCTCCACCCGGACTTCGGCGCCAGCAATGCCCCGGACCGTATATCTGATGTAGCCGCCGGCATTCTGGCCGAAATCATAGATCGTCCTGCCCTCATCGTCGGTCCAGCTTTCGACTGCGGCGAGTGGCCGCAACTCGCGCACCGCAGCAGTTTCATGCGCGACGAGAAGTTCCCTGTCGAAGGGCAATCTCTCCGTGCCATGGGTCTCGACATAATTTTCCTGCCGGGCATCGTAGACTTCGCCGAAATAGATCCCCGACTTCAGGATCGGCAGAAGGCCGCTTCGCCACGTGGTGTCGGTCGAAAGAACGGTGCCATCCGGTCCGATCAGATCCGCGATTGCGCCGATCCTGTCGCCCCAGCAGTTCGGGATCGCCTGGGCGCCCCACATCAAAGGCGACCGGTACCACCCGTCGGCAAGCCAGATCTCGATCCGGTTGAGGCCCTGCTTGAGCAGGTTCGAGACGTCGTATCGCTGATAGGCAAGGCGATCGTCGTAGTTCGTCCAGCCTGGGGTCAAGAGGTCGCTGCCGACGCGAACGCCGTTGATGAAGCAGCGATAGAGGCCAAGTGCGGAGATAAAGAACTCGACGGGAAGCTTGGCGCCATCATGTTCGAAAGTCTTGGAGACGAAGCTTGCGGCCGTTCCCTGACCGCCATCCGATAGCGGCGCGATCATGTCCCCGGACCAGGCACGCGAAACGAGGTTGCCGCTGATGGCTGCCGGCTGAAAGTTCATCAAGTCCTCCCGACGAATTGTAGAACGTTCTCCATATAACGTTCTACATTTTCTTCGAAAGCGCAATAGAAATTTGGTTGCCAGTCTGCCATGGTAGTTCTGCGGGCGCTTGTTGACGACTCGCAGCAGCAAGCCAGAGATTTCATGTCAATCGAAGACAAACAAAGGCCGCAACGAACCGATCGCGTGACGATCCGGACCGTGGCAGCTCACGCAGGCGTATCGGTCGCAGCGGTTTCCAAGGTGATGCGAAACGCCTATGGCGTCAGTGATGCGCTGCGCGCAAGGGTAACCGATGCCATCGAGACACTCGCCTATCGCCCCTCGCGGGCAGCTAGAGGGCTGCGTGGCCGGAGTTTCACCATCGGCGTGCTGCTGATCGATATCCGCAATCCTTTCCTTCCGGAGGTGATTGCCGGCGTGAACGGGGTGCTGGCGCCTTCGCACTACCAGGCGATGATCGGCGTCAGCGATGCGCGCTTGCAGCTGGAGACGTCGTTGATCGAATCGATGATCGACTACAAGATGGACGGCCTTATCCTCGTTGCGCCGCGTTTGCCCTCGGAGATCCTCGCAAAGTTCGCAGTCCAGATACCGATCGTCGCGGTCGGTTACCACGATGCCAGCGCTACGGCCTTCGATACCGTCAACGCAGACGATCAGCGCGGCGCCGAGATCGCCGTCGAAGCGCTTCTGGCCGGCGGCTATCGCGATATCGAAATGCTGAGCCTTGGCGAGCGCCAGGGGCACGCGGTCTCCGTCGTCCGCCAACGTGAGATCGGGTTCCGCCGGGCGATGCAGCGTGGCGGGCTCGGCTCCTCGCCAGCGATCGGCAAAATTCCCATTGCTTCGCCAAAGCGGGAAGAGGCGATGCGAAAATTCCTATCGAGGAAGGACAGGCCGCGCGCCGTATTCTGCTGGAGCGATCTCGACGCGATCACCCTTCTGAGCCTGGCTACGGAGATGGGCGTGCGCGTGCCCGAAGATCTCGCCGTCATCGGATACGACAATTCGCCGACCGCAGCACTCGGCCTCGTCAATCTCGCAAGCATCGATCAGTCGGGCAGGGAGCTCGGCCAGGTCGCAACCCGAGCCCTCATTTCCAGAATAGAAGGCCGCACCGCTTCCGAGCATATTTTCCAGATACCCTCACTGGTCAGCCGCAACAGCCTGACCCGTTCCGGCAATTCCACGGACAAATAATAGCGACGGCGTCGCCGCGTCTCTGTTCGTTTCCGTCGTTTTCAGTCGGATCGAAGGGGGCTGCCGCAAGACTGCCGCACGATCAGGCGACACGGCAATCTGATGATGCCGGTGGGGACCGGTTCACCCTTGGAGAGGCTGAGGATAGCCAGGCCGGCGCGATGGCCCAGTTCCTTCAACTCCATGTCGATGGTGGTCAGCGGCGGGCGCGTTTGCCGTGCGACGACCTCCCAATTGTCGAACCCGACCACGGCGACATCCGTGGGAATCTCCACATTGAGGTCGCGCAGCGCGTCGATGACGCCGCGGGCGATCTCGTCACTGCCGCAGAAGATGGCGTCGGGCTTTGGGCCGGGCCGGGCAAACACCGTCTGGACGGCTTCGTGACCCCATTCCTCCGACCAGTCGCCGAACATCGCTTCGGCACCGTCGCCGCAGGCGTCGAGATAGGATTGGGCGCGGATGCGAGCGGCCAGGTAATCCCGCGGGCCGGTGATGTGGAGGATCCGCGATCGACCGAGTTCTTTCAGGTGATCGACGGCGAGGCGGGCGCCCTGTTCGTCATCCGGAAAGAAGGTGACGCTGTCAGCCGGCCCCTCGGCAAAGACGTAGACGACGGGTATCGGCAAGCGGGATAGCTGGACTGGCGGTGTGAGATCGAGGCGCGTCGCGGTGAATATGATGCCGTCGACCTGCCGATCGAGAAGCGCCTCCAGGTGCAACTGGGCGAGCCTTGGATCATTGTTCGTGGCGCAGAGGAAGACGGACACGCCGTGATCGACCAGTACCTCCGATACCCCTGCCGCCATCGGCAGCGTCAGTCTGCCATACGTGTCGTTCGTCAGCATGCCGATCGCATGGCTTCGCTTGCTCAGCAACCCACGAGCGAGTGCATTAGGCCGAAATCCGATCTCCTCCGCCACGCGCCGAACCCGCTCGCGCGTCTCGGCATTTGTCCGGCCGGTGCCGTTCAGTGCGTTTGATGCCGTCGAAATGCTGACGCCCGCAGCCTTTGCCACGTCATAAATCGTCCGTCTCCGATCGCCCGTATTCTTCAACATCTGCCTCGTGTTCGATCCATGATAAAAGCTTTTAGCAGAAAAAAATGAGCTGTTAAAAGGTTTTATCAATCGCACATCAGATTTATGCACACAGACTGTCGACATCAAAAAATTTCTGATCTAACTTCATTTCATCCGATGGGCCTTGGGCCTGAACGAGAAAAAGGGGAACAAGCATGCTTCGACTGAAAACGACGATCACCGCTCTTGCACTGCTGGCAAGCTCTTCCCTCGCCGGCGCCGAAGAAATCACCCTATGGGTGCGCACGTCGTCCGGCGCCGTCCTTCAGGGACTGGCCGACAAATACAACGCATCGCACGCCGACAAGGTCAACGTTACCCAGATCACGGCAGAGCAGATGGTGCCGAAGCTGGGTGCGGCGATTGCCGGCAGCGCGGCTCCTGACGGCGCCGTGCTCGACCTGATCTACCTCCCGACCTTTGCCGCCGCGGATGGTCTCGAGGATATCTCCGACTTCGTGAAGGGCTTGCCTTATTC
>NZ_VSZV01000254.1:0-10111 GCF_008919455.1 Rhizobium sp. PEPV16 | reverse complement strand
CGTGCCGGCCCTACCGGATGCCTCGATCATCGCCTATAACACCGATCTCTTCACCAAGGCCGGCCTCGATCCCAACAAGGCGCCGGCATCGATGGAGGAGATCGCCGCCGATGCCAAAAAGATCGCCGCGCTCGGCAACGAGACTTACGGCTTCTATTTCGTGGCGAATTCGGGAAGCTGGCTGATCTACGACTTCCTGCCGCATCTCTGGGCCGCCAATGCCGATGTGCTGAGCGATGATGGCCGTAGCGCCACGGTCGATACACCGGCGCTGCGTGAGACCATCGCTGCCTATCGCGATATGTGGAAGGCCGGGGCGATCCATCCGACCTCGCGTTCCGGCAACGGCAACAATGCCGTCGAGGCCTTCGCCTCGGGCAAGGTCGGCATCCTGATGACCGGCTCCTACATCGTCAATCTGCTGACCAGCAAATATCCCGACGTGAAATTCGCCGTCGCGCCGATCCCGGGGCCGAAGGGTGGTGAATCGAGCTTTGCCGGCGGTGACACGCTTTCCCTGATAAAGGGCATCAGCGACGAGAAGAAGAAAGTCGCGCTCGATTTCGTCAATTTCTACATGCAGCCCGAGCAGCAGGTCTATATCACCCAGGAATCGGGGATGCCGTCGCGCACCGACCTCGCCGCGGAAGCCTATGCGAAATTCGACCCGCGCAATCTCGTTGCCTACGATATCCTCGCCAAGGCGCGCACGCCCTACACTTTTTCGTCCGATGAACTCTTCGTCAGCCGCACCGGTCCCTTCCTCAATCTGATCCAGGGCACGATCTTCGGCGACGACGTCGACGGAACGATCGCCAAGACGCAGGCCGACTTCACCCGTATCCTCGAACGCACCAATCCGAACTAAGCCGACGCGTTTCGGCAGGGTATCCGCGGATGCCCTGCCGTCCCTTTCACATCTCGACTTTCAAGCGGAAGGAGGAGTTGCGGTGATATCCTCGACACTTCGCAGCCGGAGGCGCGCAGTCGCGACCGGAGAACCGGAGCCAAAGGGTTGGCTTGGCCTTGCCTTCATCCTGCCGGGCTTGCTGTTCATCGTCGTGCTCTTCCTCGTGCCGCTTGTCATGACGGTCTGGATGAGCTTCTACAACTGGCCGCTTCTTGGCCGGACGAAGTTCATCGGCCTTTCCAACTATGCCGAACTGATCGGCGATACCCAGCTCTGGCATTCCCTGGGTTTCACGCTGCTCTACACGGTGCTGGTCACGGCTGCGATCTTCCTGGTCGCCTTTCCTCTGGCGCTGCTTGTCGACCGGCCGCTGCGCATCGCCGGCTTTTTCCGCATGATCTATTTCATGCCTGTTGTCATCGGCTTCGGGGCGGCCTCGACATTGTGGATGTGGCTGCTCAATCCCGATAGCGGCGTCTTTGCGCAGCTGCTGCGCGGAGCGGGCATCATCGACAGCGCGCCGAGGCCGCTCGAAAGTTTCTGGCCGGCACTCGGCGTCGTCATCCTGATGGTCGTCTGGAAAACGGCGGGCTTCACGATGATCATCCTCCTGACCGGCCTCCAGAGCATACCGAACGACGTCATCGAAGCCGCCAGGATCGACGGCGCCAGCGTCTGGAGCCGCTTTCGCCGGATCACGCTGCCTCTGATGAGAAACTCAGTGGTGCTGGCGCTCGTCCTAAACGTCACATCATCGATGCTGGCCTTCGACCAGTTCTTCATCATCACCCAGGGCGGCCCTGAGAACAGCACGATCTCCGCGGTCTTCTCGATCTATCTCGCGTCGTTCTCATCCTACCGCCTCGGCTACGGCTCGGCGATCTCCTTCGCCCTGCTCATCGTGCTGGTGGCGATCAGCGCGATCCAGTTCGTCCTGCTGCGCCAGCGGCCGGAGGAGGGTTGATGGAACGGCTCAACCACAATCTCGCAGCGAAGCCGGCGAGCGAGCGGCTCGGTTATCTCGCTTTCGTTCTGACGGCATGCGTCTTTGCCGTCTTGTTCGTTATGCCGATCGTCTGGTCCTTCGCCAATTCCTTCAAGCCCGCGGCCGCAGCACTTGCCGATCCGGCAGCGCTTTTCTCGAAGGCATTCTCGCTGGAAAACTACCGCCGCCTCGAGCATGTCGGCGCCGGCTGGTACGTCTATGCCGCCAATTCGGTGCTGATTGCCGCCGGAACGGTGGTCTTGACGGTGCTCGTCTCGGTGCCGGCGGGATACGGTTTTTCCAAATTCCGCTTTCCCGGGCAGTCGCTGCTCTTCGTGCTGATCATGGCAACAATGATGATCCCGTTCCAGTCGATCCTGACGCCGCTTTTCCTGATCCTGAAAGTCTTCCGGCTGCAGAACAATCTTTTCGGCCTGGTGCTGATCTACGTGACCTTCCAGCTTCCATTTTCCGTTTTCATGATGCGCAACGCCTTCGACGCGGTGCCGAAGGCGCTGATCGAAGCGGCGCGGATAGATGGCGCGTCGCAGGCGACGATCCTGCGCCGGATCATGCTGCCGATTGCGCTTCCCGGTGTCGCCACCGTTGCGATGTTCGCCTTCCTGAATTCCTGGAACGAATTCCTCGCTGCCCTCATCTTTCTGTCCGATCAGAACAAGTTCACGCTGCCGATCATGCTGGTGAATGTTTCGTCGGGCATCTATGGCATCATCGACTGGGGCGCGCTTCAGGCCGGCATAGCCGTGACTATGGTCCCCTGCATCCTGCTTTTCCTTCTCTTGCAACGATATTACGTGCGCGGCCTGACGGCCGGCGCCGTGAAGTAACAGCGCTCGTCCGCTCAGGAGTCCTCATGACCAGCTCACCTCGCTTTCAACCGGCACGCGCTGCGGGACGGCAGCGATACAGGCCTGCCGACCATTCCGGTGTCGTATTCGATGGCGGCTTCTGGCAGAGCTGGACGGAGACGGTCCGCAACGTCACCATCCCGACCCAGTACAAGCGGCTGGAAGAGGAGGGCTTCCTCGAGGTGCTCGATTTTGACAAGCCGGCCGGGCCGCTGGTGCGCCCGATCCAGCCGAGCGGACTGTCGATGCAGCATTTCTTCGATTCCGATTTCGGCAAATGGATCGAGGCCGCAAGTTATACGCTGAAGGCTCACCCGAATGCTGCGCTCGAAACGAAGATCGATGCTATCGTCGCAAAGCTCGAAAAAGGGCAGATGGCGGATGGTTACCTCAACAGCTGGTTCATTCGCCGCGAGCCGGACAGGCGCTGGACCAATCTGCGCGACCTGCACGAGATGTATTCGATGGGCCACCTGCTGGAAGGGGCCGTCGCCTACTACGAGGCGACGGGAAAGCGTCGTTTCCTCGATGTAATGATCCGCGCCGTCGACCATATCATCGCCACTTTCGGTGCCGAGCCCGGAAAGCTCAGGGGCTACGATGCCCATGAGGAAATCGAGCTGGCGCTGGTCAAGCTCTATCGCCTTACGCGCGATCCGCGGCATCTGAAGCTTGCGACCTACTTCGTCGACGAACGTGGCCGCATGCCCTCATATTACGACGAGGAGGCTCGCCAACGCGGCGAGAGCCCTGATGATTACGTCTACAAGACATATGCCTATAGCCAGGCCCATATGCCGGTGCGCGACCAGCACCAGGTCGTCGGACACGCGGTCCGCGCCATGTACCTGTTTTCTGCGATGGCGGATCTCTCCCGTGAGAACGACGATCCGACATTGAAGGAGGCCTGCGACCGGCTATTCGACAATCTGGTCGGCCGCCAGCTCTACGTGACCGGCGGCCTTGGCCCGTCGGCATCAAATGAAGGGTTCACCCGGGAATTCGACCTGCCGAACGAGACGGCCTATGCCGAAACATGCGCAGCCGTCGCGCTCGGCTTCTGGAGCCATCGCATGGCGCAGGTCGATCTCGATATCAAGTTCACCGACAGGCTGGAAACGGTGCTCTACAACGGCGCGCTTTCCGGCATCTCGCGCGACGGCGAGCATTATTTCTATGAGAACGTCCTTGAAAGCCACGGGCAGCACCGCCGGTGGAAATGGCACTACTGTCCCTGCTGCCCGACCAACATCGCCCGTTTCATCACGTCGCTCGGCCAATATTTCTATTCGACTGATGATCATGAGCTCGCCGTCCATCTCTACGGCACCAATTCCGCCGAGCTGACAGTCGGCGACAGCTTCGTGCGCCTGATCCAGGAGACGCAATATCCCTGGGATGGCGACATCAGCCTGCGGTTCGCCGTCGAGCGGCCAAGCCGGTTTCAGCTTCGTCTTCGCATCCCCGGATGGTGCAGGCAGGCGCAGATCTCGGTCAACGGCGTTGCCGTCGATCTCGATCAATCCGTGACGAAGGGTTATGCCGCAATATCAAGGGAATGGCGCAATGGCGACGAGGTCCGCATCGGCTTCTCGATGCCGGTCGAGCGCATCTACGCGCATCCTGCCGTCTCCGAAGACGGCGGACGCGTCGCGCTGCGGCGCGGCCCCGTCGTCTATTGCATCGAGGAGACGGACCTCGGCGGCGAGCCGCAGCGGCTGCGCCTGGCGGCATCTGAGGAAATTTCCGCCCGCTACGATGCCGCGCTTCTCGGCGGAGCGACTGTCCTCGAAGGCACCGCGCTCGAAGCCGATATATCCGATTGGCAGAATGCGCTCTATCGCACCGCGCCTCCCTCGCTGAAGGAGCGGCCCTTCACGGCGATCCCCTATCACCTCTGGGCCAATCGCGAGCCCGGAGCGATGGCGATCTGGTTGCAGGAGGTCTAGGAGAAAACCATGGCACGACTGGAACTCAGGAGCATCGTCAAATCCTATGGCATCTACGAGGCCGTGCGCGGCATCAGCCTTGACATCGAAGACAATGAGTTCGTCGTTTTCGTAGGCCCGTCGGGATGCGGAAAATCGACGACATTGCGCATGATCGCGGGTCTCGAACACATCACCGGTGGTGAGATCGTGATCGGCGACCAGGTCGTCAACCGGCTCGGCCCGGGCAAACGCGATATCGCCATGGTCTTTCAGAACTACGCGCTCTATCCGCACATGACGGTGCGGGAGAATATTTCGTTCTGCCTGGAGCAGCAGAAGCTCGCCAAGAGCGAGATCGACGCGCGTATCATCAGGGCGGCGGAAACCCTGCACATCAGCGAGTTGCTCGGCCGGCGCCCGGGCCAGCTTTCGGGCGGCCAGCGTCAGCGCGTCGCGATGGGACGCGCGATCGTGCGGAACCCGAAAGTCTTTCTCTTCGACGAGCCGTTGTCCAACCTCGATGCCAAGCTTCGCGTGCAGATGCGCACGGAGATCAAGCGGTTGCACCAGCTGTTGCCGACGACGACCGTCTACGTCACGCACGACCAGGTCGAGGCGATGACCATGGCGGATCGTGTCGTGGTGATGAATGGTGGCATCATCGAACAGGCGGGGCCGCCGCAGGCGCTCTATCATCGGCCGGTCAGCCAGTTCGTCGCCGGCTTCATCGGCTCACCGTCGATGAACTTCCTGTCCGCGACGCTGCTACCAGGAGAGAAGGGCCTCGTCGTCAAGCTGACCGACGGCAGCGAGCTTCCAGTGCCGGAGACGCGCGCCGGCGACTACGCCAGCCATGCCGGCAAATCAGTCGTGTTCGGGATCAGGCCGGAATCGATCACCGACCGCCAGCCCCGTCCTGGTTATGCCGACATCGAAGCGAAGATCGATCTTGTGGAACCACTCGGGCCGGAGACCATGGTCTATTTCGGCATCGGCGAGGCAAGCCTTTGCGCCTGCATCGATCCCGAGAGCGGGCCGAGGCCGATGTCGACGATGCCGCTCTCGTTCAACATGAACCAGATGCATCTGTTCGATCCGGCGACCGGCCAGTCGCTGGCGCTTGCCTGAAGAGCAAACACGGAAAGGCCGGCAACCGCGAGGTCGCCGGCCTCGTTGTATCAGGCGGCCTGGCGGATTTTCGAGGGACGCGTGGCGGCGGCCTTCTCGACCATCGCGGTGACTTCGGCGCGGCGGGCGCCCGAAAGCGGCATGCGCGGCATGCGAACACGTTCCGAGCCGCGGCCCATGATCTGCTCGGCGAGCTTGATCGACTGGACGAGATCGTGTTCGGCATCGAGGTGCAGAAGCGGCATGAACCAGCGATAGATCTTGCGGGCCTCTTCCCAATCCCCGCGTTCGGCGGCGGCGACGAGCTGCACGGATTCCTGCGGGAAGGCGCTGGTCAGGCCGGAGACCCAGCCCTTGGCGCCGAGCATCAGGCCTTCAAGCGCCACATCGTCGAGACCTGCGAAGATATCGAAACGATCGCCGAATTCATTGATGAGATCGGTGAAGCGGCGCGGATCCGGCGCACTTTCCTTGACCGCCTTGATGTTCGGCACGTCGGCAAGCACCTTCAACACGTCGGCGCCAATGTTGACGCGGTAGGCCGGCGGATTGTTGTAGAGCATAATCGGCAGGGAGGTCGCTTCGGCGACGGTGCGGAAATGCGCGATCAGCTCTTCGGGCTTCGGCACATAAACCATGGCCGGCAGCAGCATCAGCCCGTCGGCGCCGAGCTTCTCGGCGTCGCGAGCATAGGCGACAGCACGGCGCGTGTCGAATTCGGACACGCCAGTGACCACAGGAACGCGGCCGTTGACAACCTCGACGGCCGCTTTCAGGATCGTGCGCTTCTCCTCGGGGTCCAGCGAATTGTTTTCGCCGCATGTGCCCATGACGATCAAACCGTTGACGCCATCGTTGACAAGCGCGTCCTGGACGCGCTGGGTCGAGGGCAAATCAACCGAAAGATCTTCGTTGAATTGCGTCGTTACGGCGGGAAATACGCCCTTCCATCCTGTGGTCATCGATCGAGCCTCGTTGAAACTCATTGCCTTATATACAAACTGTCGACAAGATTCAATGATGTGACTTTACAAATTTGAAGCCCCGAAGACCGACATTGCGAGAATCGGCCGAAACGAAATACAAGGCTCTAACGAAAGAGGGCGGACGGATGCGGAAAGACGCGGAAAATGTGCGGGTGCGCGGCTCTGGCACGCAGAGCGTCTATGTGACGCTCAGGCAGGAAATCCTGTCGATGGCGCTGGAACCCGGCAGTCCGCTCGACGAAGTGCGGCTGTCGGAGCGCTTCCGGATGTCGCGGACCCCCATTCGCGAGGCGCTGTTGCGGCTCGCCGCCGACGGGCTGGTCACGACGCTGCCGAACAGAAATACGATCGTCGCGACAATCGATTTCGCAAGCCTGCCCACCTATTTCGAAGCGCTGACGCTGATGTACCGGGTGACGACCCGCGGCGCGGCGCAACGGCGAAACGGCGAGATCATGAAGACCGTTCGCCGGCATCAGAAAGACTTCGCCGATGCCGTTGCTGCGCGCGATGCCTATGCGATGATCGAGGCGAACCGCGAATTTCACGTCGCGATCGCCGAACTTGCCGGCAATTCCTATTACACGGCCTTCTTCGCCAGGCTGCTCGACGAGGGCCGCCGCATCCTGCGCCTTTACTACTCGACATTCGATGACCGCCTGCCGCGCCAGTATGTCGATGAACACGAGGAAATGATCGCCGCAATCGAAGCCGGCGACGTCGAAAGGGCCGACCAACTGGCGATCGCCCATGCCGCCCAGATCGTCCGCCAGATCCAGGAATATATCGCCCGCGACCTCGACCGGCCGGTGGCGATCAGTATGTCCTGACGCGACGAGAGCAATGGACCCGTTGGAGCCTCAGGAGGCGAGGGAGCCCGCCCTGCTCCCTGACCAAGGTCATCAGCCTGCGCAGGACAGCCGCCGACTGGCGAACGCCGTCATGTTCGAATTCGTCGCGGCGGCAGGCGGGATCGCACAGTTCACGTGCAAAAATCCGGATCGTCTCCCCCTCCGGCTTCGACCAATCCAGGGGAGCGCCGACCATATGATCGCGTATCAGCATGCCCGGTATGGTGTATTCGAGCGCCATCGCTATCTCCTCATTTTTCATGTCGACATATTGCCTACAGCGGCATTAGTGTTGGTTCAACATCCTGGCTGCAAGGCGAGGCTTCATAGATCTGGAAGCGCAGGAAAAGCAGGAAAACAACATGTCGTGGCAGCACCCCGTACCCCCTATCACTGAGGACGAACGGCAGACCCGCCTCGCCAGGCTTCGCAAAAGGATCGAAGCCGAAGGATTGGCTGCCGTGCTTCTTGGGCCGACCGAAAGCCTGCATTACTTCACGGGGCTGGTCTGGCATCCGAGCGAGAGGTTCCTCGGCGCGCTCGTCACGTCCGCGACCATTTCCTACATCGTTCCGGGGTTCGAGCGCAGCCGCGTCGAAACGCTGCCGCATCTGCCGGGGGAAATCCTGGTCTGGGAAGAGGAGGAGAGCAGCGCTGCTCTCATCGCCCGTCTTGTTGCCCAGGGCGGCAGACTTGCCCTCGACGATGGTTTGCCGCTTTTCTTCTATCATGCATTGGCAGCGGAGATGGGCGCGGCAAGGCTTGCCGATGGCGGGCGGCTGATCCGCGACCTGCGTTGCATCAAATCGGCCGCGGAGATTGCCCTCATTCAGTATGCGATGGACCTGACGCTTGACGTCCACAGGCAAGTGCATGGGCTCTTGAAGCCGGGCATCAAATCATCCGAGGTGGTCGATTTCATCGACCGACAGCATCGCCAGGCCGGCGCCGATGCCGGCTCGACATTCTGCATCGTCTCCTTCGGCGCGGCGACCTCGCTTCCGCATGGCGCCGACGGCGATCAGGTCCTTGGTCGCGACGACGTCATTCTCATCGATACCGGCTGCCGGATCGACGGTTATCATTCCGATATCACCAGGACCTATATGCTGGAGGGCGGCGAAAGCGCATTCGAACGAGCTTGGTGGATCGAGCGGGAGGCGCAACAGGCCGTCTTCGACGCAGCCCGGATCGGTGCCGCCTGCTCGAGCCTCGACGATGCGGCCCGCAAGGTGCTTGCCAAACACTCGCTCGGCCCCGACTATCGCCTACCGGGTTTACCGCATCGCGCCGGTCATGGCCTCGGACTTGAAATCCACGAGGAACCCTACATCGTTCGCGGCAACGACGCGCCGCTTGCCGCCGGCATGTGTTTTTCCAACGAACCGATGATCGTCTTCCCTGGGAAATTCGGGATCCGGCTGGAAGACCATATGTACATGACCGCCGAGGGACCACGCTGGCTGACCAATCCGGCGGCGGGACCGACCGAGCCATTCTCCTGAAAGGCCCCATCTCGTCCCCGCTCAGGCAGCGCCGGTTTTCAAGTCACTGTCAGGCCGGACGAGCGTGAGGAGATCATCGCCGCGATCAAGGCTGGCGACGCCGAGCAGGCCGACCGGCTGACGATCGCTCACGCCGCGCAGATCGTCCGACAGATCCGGGACTATATTGCCCGCGATCTCGACCGGCCGCTGGCGATCAGCATAGCCTGAAGCGACCGGATTGAAGAGGCGTAGGCTGCCCGACCCGCACGTTGGCGAGGGTTGTCGTCAATTCGATCCGTAAAGTATTACCTCACAAACGTTACTTGCTTTCTGGCGTGGTAAAAGGTTGACTATGGTTAACCCTATAGTGTCGAGGATAGGATGATGGATTTGTTTAGAAAGGAGGGGGATGACCGCGCTCAACTGCAGAAAATGACATTGACCGGCAGATATAGAAATATAGCAGCGATGCTTTCGATAGCCGTGGTTGCCCTGTCTATATTCTTGATATCGATTGGTGCTTTAATTGAATTTTTTCAACCTGCGTTTTTGTCAAACGTCATTCTCGATGACGTCCCTTTGCACTACATCGCCTGGTTCATGATTACCTTCGGGATCACTATCGCCGTCATCAACGTGATTTTGGCGGCAAGGCGGGAGATCGAGCAAGAGACGGCCGAAAGCATGCTTCCATCGGACGCAGCCGAGATCAAAAGGCAGGCTTTGCGTGACCTTCGAACACATCGAAACGGCTATGCGCGCTCCTCCAAGGTCAATCAATATCTCTGGAATTTTCTCACATTGGGGATCATCGTTTTGAGCGGTCTCTCATCGTTGTTTTCCGCCTATGGCCCGGTTATCCCCAATTGGCTGCCAATGACCGCTTCCGCCCTCGTGGCACTTTTCGGTGTGATAATGGTTCAATTTCGTGTCAGGGATGTCTGGCAATTGCGAGAGCAGGGAA
>NZ_VSZV01000142.1:0-7243 GCF_008919455.1 Rhizobium sp. PEPV16 | reverse complement strand
AAGACCTTTCCTACCAGGAGGCCGCCGAGGCGCTTGGCATTCCAGTGGGGACGCTGATGTCGCGCATCTCCCGCGCCCGCGCTCAACTGCGCGAATTCGAGGAGAAGACGCCGCGGGTTTCGCATCTGAGATTAATCGGAGGGAACGGCAATGAAAGCAGTTGATCCGATCATCGATGCCGATCTCGACGCCTATGTGGATGGCGAGCTCGATGTCGCCCGTCGCATCCAGGTGGAATCCTATCTTTCCGACCATCCGGCGATTGCCGCTAAGGTCATGGCCGACCTCAGCATGAAGGGCGAACTGCGCCTGGCGCTTGCCGGCGAAAGTGCCTTCGGCCGGCCCGAGACCCGCGATGCCGCCCGCCGGCTGGAACGTGGCCTTTCCTATGGCCGCATCTTACATTCCTTGCAGCGCGTTGCCGCCGTCGGCATTCTGATCGCCGCCGGCTGGGTGGCGCACAATTCCTTCGGCGCCTTCTCGGCGACCGAGGTGGTGGCATCGGTTCCAGCACCCGCCTATGTCGAGGATGCCGTCCGCGCCTATCAGACCGCGGCGCTGCGCCAATCGATGCCTCCGCAGACGCCGGCCACCTATAGCGCCGACGATATTCGCGCCGCCACGGCGATTGTGATGCCCGAACTGCCCAGGGATTGGAAGGTCGCCGACGTGCAGATCTTCCCGTCCGAATTCGGTCCCAGCGTCGAGATGGCGATCGAACAAGCGGATGGAAAGCAACTGTCGCTTTTCGCCGTCCGTCCGGGCGCTTTCGAGGTCAAGCCGGTCAGTCATCTCACGCTGGAAAAAGCGGAAGCCGCCTATTGGCAGATCGGCGAGGTCGCTTATGCGCTGATCGCCGACGATAGCGGTCTCAATCTCGACCAGGCGGCCGAACGGCTCGCCCGCTCGCTCTATTAATTCAAACCGAGGAGATCAGCATGAACCCGATCAATTCCCGCTACGGCGCCGTCGCCGGCTCCCAAGCCCTCTTCGACGAGGGCCTGCGCCAGCACATGCTGCGCGTCTACAACTATATGGCTCTCGGCCTCGTCATCACAGGCCTGGTGGCCTTTGTCGTCGGCTCGACGCCGGCACTTTATGTCCCGATCTTCGGCTCGCCGCTGAAGTGGGTGGTGATGCTCGCGCCGCTCGCCTTCGTCTTCTTCTTCTCGTTCAAGATCCAGACGATGTCAGCCGGCACCGCTCAGATCACCTTCTGGGCCTTCTGCGCCGTGATGGGCCTGTCGCTCGCTTCCGTCTTCCTGGTCTTCACCGGGATGAGCATCGCGCGGACCTTCTTCATCACCGCGACGATGTTCGGCGCCACCAGCCTCTACGGCTATGCGACCAAGCGTGACCTGTCGCGCATGGGCTCGTTCCTGATAATGGGCCTCTTCGGCGTCATCATCGCCTCAGTCGTCAACATCTTCCTGGGTTCGAGCGCACTGCAATTTGCGATCTCGGTGATCGGCATCGTCGTCTTCGTCGGCCTCACCGCCTATGACACGCAGAACATCAAGGAACAGTATTCGGAAAACTACGATCAGGAATCGAACCAGAAGCTTGCCGTCTTCGGTGCGCTCTCGCTCTACCTGAACTTCGTCAACATCTTCCAGCTTCTGCTCAACTTCACCGGCGAGCGGGAATAGGGACTG
This sequence comes from Rhizobium sp. PEPV16, assembly GCF_008919455.1. Classification (NCBI taxonomy): domain Bacteria; kingdom Pseudomonadati; phylum Pseudomonadota; class Alphaproteobacteria; order Hyphomicrobiales; family Rhizobiaceae; genus Rhizobium; species Rhizobium sp. PEPV16. Next base: position 5,588 of record NZ_VSZV01000142.1, on the reverse strand, counting down.
CGCTTCTGGGGGCAAAGGAAGCGCAAGAGCGCCTGGTCTGCAGTCTGTGACAGGATGGCGGACTAGGTGCTCACCCAAAGGAAACGGCCGGGCCAACGCCCGGCCGTTTTCGTTTCAAATGATGCCCCAGGCGCGGTAGCGCCCCCGGCCGGTGATTTCACGAATGCCGATGTCGTTGACGAGGTTTAGCGCACCGCGCGGCGTGATGCGCAGATGACGGGCAATCATCGCCGCCGAGACCATTGGCCGCGACAGGATGAAATCGGCAAGCTCCGGCAGGCTGCTGTTCGAACGGCGGCCGCGAAAGCGCAGCTCCATCTGCGTGCGCGCCAAGGTCAAGCGGTCGATTTCCTTGAGGCCGGCCACAGCGCCCAGATGCATCGCCTCCAGAAAGGCTTGCAGCCGCGTGACGCGATCGCGTGCTCGACGACGCTCATGGCGCACCAGCTTCAGCCCGCCGTAAAAAGAAAACAGATGCGACGCGACCTTGCCGCGGGCGCGTAGATGGCTTGCGACCAGAAGGCCGCCGAGCCAGTGCTGACGCCGCAACGGCTCGATCCTTTCCCAGGCTTCGAAGAGGATGATGGCGCCGAGAACCGGCGGCAAGGTATCGGCCAATGGCTGGACGCTTCGCCACTCCGCTAGCCGCTGTTCCTCGTCCCACTCGTCGTCACCGAGCAAGCCGAGAGGATCTTCGTTGCGCCTTGCCGGGGTAAGGGCAGCCGTCTCGCTTGCCGGCGTTTTCCCCGTATGGATATCGAGCAGCTTCTGCGAGCGGGCAAGAAGCGCATCGATCTCCGCCATCTCGGCAGCGAGCGGGCCGCTCTCATCCTCGCCTTCCTCGTCGGTCTCGGCCGGAACTGCGGGGCTCTTCGCGTCCGGCACCTTCCCCTCCCCTTCCCCGCCGGTTGCAGTCAGCGTCGCAAGACCCGAGACGCCGAGTGCCCAGGAGGGTTCGCCTGTCCAGATGCGCCGACGTGCCCGCAGCACGGAATGGGCGATCGTCAGTTCGTGGGTGGGAGCGCGGCTATCCATATGCGCATCATGCAAAACGAGATCCTCGACATGCACGAGTTCGCCGGCCACCCACAGCGCGCCGGCGGCATCGAAGAAATGGCTGCGTTCGGCAAATCCCTCGCCGACCGGCGAGCGCAACACCCGCTCGTCCAGCCGCGCCACCGCATCCTCCGCCGCGGCAAGGGCTGGAAGCAGGGTTTGAAGCATCGTGCCGTCGATATCGTAGCGCATTGTTAAGCTTTAGGGTTTTTCACAAATGGAAGCAAAACACGTGTTTCCTTCCGCCATGTATGACATGGTTAACAGCGTATTTCAACAAAACTGCGGAAATGGAAGCCGTTAAGATGGTTGATCGACCGGCCGCATATGCTTCTAGCCGTCGCAGCTGGCGCGAAACTTTTTCATAGCCGCTCATCCGGTTTTCCTCGCCGCCGGACCATTTGCCCGCATCAGCGCCATCAGCATCGGTCCCAGCGAGAATTCGCCACGCTCCGCCCGCCGCGTCAGGTCACGCAGGTAACCGCCGGCCGAGTTGATATGTCCGCCCCTTTCCAGAATGCAGGCGATCACCGTGGCGGCGTTTTCCGGCCCCATGACATCGCAGGCCAGCTGATAGGCGCTGGGGCTGACGCCAAGAGTGGAGCGGACGATGACGGCCGCAGCCATCAGATCGCGCCAGCTGCCGATGCCGCCGCCCGGGCCGTAAGCGATGATCTCCGGGCAGGCCTGCAGCACCATGGCAAGGGGGAAGGATTTCGGCGGCTCCCGCCACGGCTGCGGTTCTTCCTCCGGCTTTGCGTCCTGCTTCGTTTCGAAGCTTGGTTCAAGTTCAGATATAGGGTGTGGGTTTGAACTATGTATGTGCCGACCGTTTTGGTTATCATTGGCGTCTGATTTTTCTGTTTTCGACTTCGATTCCAGCGTCTTGACGATCAATTCCCGGAAAGCTTCGAGATCAGCCAGCAGGCTTTCCATCTCGGCGGCCGACGGGCGGCGCGGCAGGCTTGCGGAAAGCAGATTGAAATGCTTTTGCATCTCGATCCATTCGCCGGCAATTTCCTCTTCCAGCGCGATCTCGATGAGCTTGGTGATGTCACGCCGGCAAAGTGTCAGGCGCTCCCTCAGGCGCTTCCATTCGAGCTTGGCGGCCATCACCTGAGCCGCCTGCGCCTCGATCTCGCGAGCGCGCACCAGGAGCGGCGCCAGGCTGAAGCCAAAGGCTTCACCAAGCCCGCCCTCGCCGTTGCGGCGGGCAAAACGTTTCCCGTTCGGGCTATCCCGGCGGATGATCAGGCCGGCTTCCACCAGCATCGCCAGGTTCCTCCGCAACGTCGTGCCGGCCATGCCATGCGTGCGCAGCGACAGCTGCTCGTTTGAGGGAAAGACGACGAAGCCGTTGGCCTCGGCAATCTCGTTCTTCGGGTAGAAGGTCAATAGCGCGTTGAGAACAGCCAGGGCACGGTCGGATACGCCGACCATGTCCTTTGCTTCGCAGAGCGCACGAAATATCTTCCACTTGTCGACCGATGCGTCCGGATCGACCTTGCTGGCGCTCTCCTGGCTTGCCAGCATGCCACGTGTCATCGATCGCCGCCCAAAGGGCGTCGATATATATTGAGGCTCCATGTCCCTCACCTTTTTTCAAGGCAAAAGAAACCTACCACCCAAAAGGATGCCGAAGACGCTTGACAGTGATTCGAGGAAGTGCGATTCTCAGATTGTCCAGATATGAGAAAGGCTTCCGCGGCGGCAACGTTCGGAGGCTTTTTTCTTTTGCGGTCTACTCTCCTGCTTGCAATTTGCCGGCCCGATAGGCTTCGTAAAGCTCATCGAGACGGCGTGAAATGTAAGCGCCGAAATCCGGCGCATCGCCGGTCTTCAACGCGATCGTGAAGGAATTGCCGGCGCTTTTGATTCGGCCGGCAATCTTGCCGCCGCTCTTCGGCTTCCAGTCATATTCCGTGGTTTCGGGTTTCGCCTCTTTCCTGGCGAGCTCAGCAACCAAAAGCTCGAAACGGCGGTCGCTCTCTTCCGCCAGGAAACTTCCCGAGGCAATGAGCTTGGCAAGCCGGGCGGCCGTCATCCCATTCCAGTCCTGGGCAAGCGCCATCCACCTGCGTCGCCCGATGCCAGGCGCGGCTCCGACCGAGCTGACGATTTCGGCGGGGATGGCTTTTGCGACGGATATCAGCTTCGATAGCTCCGTCTTGTCCGTCGACAGCGCTTTCATGATAACGGGACGCTCAAAACCCTTGAGCTCGAGATTGAGGGCAAAGACCGCGCGCTCGATATAAGAAAGGTTCCGGCGCGCCGAATTCTCGATGCCCTGCGCGATGACGACATCGGTATCGTCGAGCTTGCGGACGATCGCCTGCACCTTGAGCCCGAGCAGCTTGACAGCCTGCAGACGGCGATGGCCATAGGCGATCTGGTAGCGATCCTCATCATTGGGATGGCGGCGAACGAGGATCGGCACTTCCTGGCCGTTCTCGGCAATCGAATGCACCAGCTCGTCTTCGATATCGAGGGGCTGGTCGGCAAGGCGGTCACGGACGAAGGAGGAATCAATCAGATCGGGATCAAGCTCGACGATGCGTTCACCGGAGAGCAAAGCCTCCTGCATTGCCCTGCTCTCTTCCTCCATGCGGCCAAGCGTCAGCGCCATCGTCCGAACCGGCCCGGCCGATCCGCGCGAAGACGGTTCCTCGTAGTTGGCCGCGGCCAACTCCTGGGCCGTATCGTCGAAAAGACCTTTCAGGCGATCCCGTCTGCTCATACTCGACCCCAGGCTTTGTGAATACCGGCGAGAACCTCGCTGTTGGCGGCATTGACCGATTCCAGCGCCCGGTCATAGGTCGAGCGGCGCACCTGCCCCTTCTCGATCTCGTAGAGCGTCTGCTTGGTCAGGCCGACATCGGCGATCGCCGTCGATTTGAGAATGGTCGCCGTCAACACATCATCACTGAAGAGGCCGCGCAGCAGCGCGACGATCTGCGACTGCGGCGCATCGAAGGGTTCGTGACGAGTGACGACATATTTGATGAAGTCATGCTGCAGATCGCCGCCGGCCTTGCGCACGACAGAAAGCAGATCCGAAGTCATCAGCAGGAACTGCGACATGGAAGCGACGTCGACCATTTGCGGATGGATGGTGATGAGCAGCGATGTTGCCGCGCAGACGGCGCCAAGCGTCAGATAGCCAAGCTGCGGCGGGCAGTCGATCACCACGATGTCGTAATCGGCCTCGACCTCGGCAATGGCGACGCCAACGCGACGGAAGAACAGCTCGCCGGGTCGCTGCCGGTCGTTCAGTGCTCGTGGCGTCTCATGCTCGAACTCCATCAGTTCGAGATTGCCTGGCACCAGATCCAGCCCATCGAAATAGGTCTTGCGGACGATCTCTTTCAGCGGCTTGCGGCCCTCATCATAGCGAATTGCGCCATAGAGCGTATCGCCCTCGGAAAGATCGAATTCGGGCTGAACGCCGAGCATGGAGGAGAGCGAAGCCTGCGGATCGAGATCGATCGCAAGCACCCGGTAGCCCGCCAGCGCCAGATACTGCGCCAGATAGAGCGTCGTCGTTGTTTTGGCCGAGCCGCCCTTGAAATTGGTGACGGCAACCGTCTGCAGCTTTTCGCCAGGGCGACGCCACGGCTGATAGGAAAGCGCGTCCTTCGGCTTGAGCTTCGCCATATACTGGCGCAATTCGTTGATCTGGCCGAGTGTGTAGGAACGCCGACCATTCTGGGCAAGATCCGGCTGCGGTCCCTTGCCATCCAGTGAAAGCTGGCGAAGATAGCCGTCCGAGACGCCGATCATCTGGGCCGCCTCGCCGGAGGAGAATGTTCGTAGCGTCTTTTGCGAGAGCGGCGGAAACAACTTGTCGCGGAGGAGCTTCAGTTGCCGCGAAAGCTGGTTCGCATGCCGCTCGATCCGTACATCTGTCGTCGATACGCTAATGTTGTCCAAAACACCCAATCCTTTTCGATGCGCTTTTCTGTCAACTTAGCGTCAAAAAGCGTATCGAAAGTGACACGATTCGGGAATTGCAGCAACAACAGGGCCAAGTTAGCAACAATGAAGCAGGTTGGCCGCGGCCAACTCCCTGTCCCACCCTTGCGGCGAGCCAGCTTTTTCGGCAAGACCCCCAGGACTCAAGGGGAGTATCCGCGTGAAGCATATCCATATCATCGGCATCGGCACGGGCAACCCGGAGCACCTGACCATACAGGCGATCACCGCGATGAACGCAGCCGACGTGGTCTTCCTGCCGGTCAAGGGCGTAGGCAAGGAAGAGCTCGCTGAAATCCGGCGGGATATCTGCGAACGCTATATCACGCGGCCGGCTGGCAGGATTTCAGAATTCGCGGTGCCGCAAAGGCAGACGGCAAACAAGAGCTATGTGCAGAGCGTCGACGCCTGGCACGGCGAGATCGCCCGCATCTATGGAGAACTGATCTCCGGTCTCCCGGATGATGGCAGCGGCGCCTTTCTCGTCTGGGGCGATCCCAGTCTCTACGACAGCACGATCCGCATCATCGAACGCGTGCGCCGGGAGGGCCGCCTGGATT
>NZ_VSZV01000047.1:0-1524 GCF_008919455.1 Rhizobium sp. PEPV16 | reverse complement strand
CGGCCATCGACGTCAACCGCAGCCGTCGGCCGCATCGCGCGTAAACCTCTCATCCTCAACGCAGGCCGCAATCAAATCTTCCCGGGCGATCCGGAAAACCGCCGTATTCGCGGGATCAATTATTTCCCCTGCGCAGCGAGCTATTGCGACTTTGCCGACTGTCGTCTTTGGGTCGCGCCCATGTCGTTTTTTTGATCGCTGTTTTGCGTCAAGCGTGGTTTGTTTGGGGTGTTCAAGGCGCTACCTCGCAAACTGGCGAAATGGACCATTGGGAAGCCGGCCTGACGCGCCGGCGCTCCCCGCAGCGGTAGAAGAACTGACATCCTCAAGGAAATCGCCGGACAGACATCCGGAAAGATATCGAGATGGATCGAAAGGAGATTCTGGAGCCGGAAACCAGCTCTTGTCACAGCAAATCGACGGATTGCAGGCAGACGATCACGAGCGGAACGAAGGGCGAAAGCCATGGCGTTTGCTCCTCTTCTCCATTCAATCTGTCCCTTTTGCCAAATCCAAATATCGCCCGGTGCGGCGGTATCCTCGTGTTGTGGACGCCGGGCTGCAGAGGAGGCAGGCCGGAGGGAAGGTTGCCATCGACTGCATCGGTTGCAGATCGAGGCATTCAAACAAAGTGGGAGGAATCCATGAGCAAAAATAGAGGCGTCGTCTATCTCCGGCCGGGCAAGGTCGAAGTCCGCGACATCGACGATCCGAAGCTGGAAGCGCCCGACGGCCGCCGCATCGAACACGGCGTCATCCTGAAGGTGATCTCGACCAATATCTGCGGCTCCGATCAGCACATGGTCCGCGGCCGCACGACAGCGATGCCGGGCCTGGTCCTCGGTCATGAAATCACTGGCGAGATCATCGAGAAAGGCATCGACGTCGAGATGCTCGACATCGGCGATATCGTCTCGGTGCCCTTCAATGTCGCCTGCGGCCGTTGCCGCTGCTGCAAGTCTCAGGATACCGGTGTCTGCCTGACGGTAAACCCGGCCCGCGCCGGCGGCGCTTACGGTTATGTCGACATGGGCGGCTGGATCGGCGGACAGGCACGCTACGTCACCATTCCCTACGCAGATTTCAACCTGCTGAAAATCCCTGATCGGGACAAGGCGATGGCGAAGATCCGCGATCTCACCATGCTCTCCGACATTCTGCCCACCGGCTTCCATGGCGCAGTGCGTGCAGGCGTTGGGGTCGGCTCGACCGTCTATGTCGCCGGCGCCGGCCCGGTCGGCCTTGCGGCTGCGGCTTCAGCTCGCATTCTCGGCGCTGCAGTCGTGATGATCGGTGATTTCAACAAGGACCGCCTGGCGCATGCGGCGAAGGTTGGTTTCGAACCGATCGACCTGTCGAAGAGCGACCGTCTTGGCGATATGATCGCGCAGGTCGTCGGCAGCAACGAAGTGGACAGCGCCATCGATGCGGTCGGCTTCGAGGCACGCGGCCACTCGGGCGGGGAACAGCCGGCGATCGTGCTCAATCAGATGATGGAGATTACCCGTGCCGCAGGTTCGATCG
>NZ_VSZV01000044.1:0-1459 GCF_008919455.1 Rhizobium sp. PEPV16 | reverse complement strand
CGCAAGGGCGCCGGCCTCGACGGCGTCAAGGCTGCGCTGCTGCGCGAACTCGCTCCCGAGCGCGACCGAACCGATCCGGAGCCCCTCGCCGGCATGATCAAGGCCCTGCCGGTGCCGGTGATCGAAACCCGGCCGATCGCCGAGGCGATCTCCTCGGCCGGCGGCATCCGCTGGAGCAGCATCGACGAAAACTACATGTTGAAGGCACTGCCGGGCACCTTCGTCGCCGGCGAAATGCTCGACTGGGAAGCGCCGACCGGCGGTTATCTCCTCACCGCCTGCCTGGCGACCGGCCGGGCGGCAGCGCGTGGTATCGAAGCCTGGCTGCATCGCTAGGCGCAAGCAGTCATCAGCACCGAGTAAGGTCATCCCTGGATCAGGCCGAGGCCGGATGGAATGTCATGGCAAGCCCATTCATGCAGTAGCGAAGCCCGGTCGGCTTCGGGCCGTCATCGAAGACATGGCCGAGATGACCGCCGCAACGGCTGCAGTGCACGGCGGTGCGTGCCATGCCGAAAGTCGTGTCGCTCGTGGTGCGGACGGCTTTTTCGAGCGGCGCCCAGAAGCTCGGCCAGCCGGTGCCGCTGTCGAATTTGGTGGTCGAGGAAAAGAGGTCCTGGTCGCAGCCGGCGCAGGCGAAATTACCCTTTCGCTCCTCATGCAGCAGGGCACTGGTGAAGGGATGTTCCGTCCCCGCCTGGCGCAGGACGACATATTGATCCGGCGTCAGCAGCTTGCGCCATTCCTCCTCGGTATGGGTCACCGCAAACGTCTCGCCGGCAATCGTCTTGCCGGCTAGGCCCAAGTCAACCGCAAGCGCCCCAAAAGCGGCGCCCATCAGCAACAATCGTCTGTTCAGCATGGTCGGATCTCCTCGTCTGGCAAACCTTGCTTCTGCAAAGAACTACGAAAGAGAGGGTCTTTTGTTACGCCATGGCCGCCCAAACACCGAAATGTGATTTCCACCACTTTCGGTCAGGAAGCGCCGCATGCTGACGACCGCCAGCGCCGGCCGATTGCAAACCAGCCATTTTTCTATCAGAATGTGCTGAAGTTCGGTGGGAGGAGCCGATGCACGAACACTCAGCGCATGCCGAGCACGTCTACACGTCTGCCCAGCGCGATTCTGCGGCAGCCAGTTCTCCTGTTGTCGCCTCATGGCGGCGGTGCATGACCATGCACCAGCTCGCCCCCGAGGACCAGCGGGCTCCACTGCGCCTCACCGACCAGGAATTCCACCGTGCGCGCGAGCAGTCCGAACAGCTGATTGCCAGCGCGACGGAAGAGCTCGATCGTCTCTTTACCACCGTTGGCAGGGCCGGCTGCTGCCTGCTCCTGACCGACAAGAACGGCATCGCCCTGGAGCGCCGGGGGGCTGCCGGCGACGACAAGGAATTCCGCGAACTCGGCCTCTGGACCGGCTCGATTTGGACCGAGGCCAGCATCGGCACCAACGGCA
>NZ_VSZV01000175.1:0-10188 GCF_008919455.1 Rhizobium sp. PEPV16 | reverse complement strand
GCCGGCTTCATCGACCAGTCGTTCGGCCGTGTACATTGCGATGCGGATCGAAACGCCGAAAGCGGCGAGGTCGCGAAGGATCGAGAAAAAATAGATGTCACGTCCGGTGAACCAAAGGCGATGTCCTGCCTTCTGTCCGCAGTAACTGGTGACATTCCTGGCAAGCCAGCCGCGCAGCGCGTCTTCCGAGACTTCTATGATTTCGGAAACGTCGGACACGCTGAAGGCCGCCTGCGTGATGCATGCGGAGTTCATAATGTTTGTCCTTTGATGATTGCCGAAACCGGCGATAGGCAAAACGAAAGCCGCGGCTCAGCCCCGAGGAGAAGGCGAGCCGCGGCTCGATCAACGCAGCGTCAGGCTGCGGATGGCATCACCGTGTCGGTACATCCGCGACTCCGGCAATAAAAAGCCGCCCGGTGAGGAGCGGCTGAAACTTATCTTCCACCTTACTCTCTCCCAAATCGGAGAAAGTCAGGTTCTTCTCATAATAGTACGCAGCAACTACGCACGAAAATCGGATGGTTGGAAAAAAACCTCTCAACCCCTGGCGACTTGAGTGCGCGTGAGGGTCGGTCACCCTTCACCTATACAGGTGACAACTTCGCACTTTGTGGACCTATGCCGCTAGATTTATTGCTTTGGGTGCGCTGTACCGTACCCCTTCACTCTATTCCCCATGGCGGTAGCAAAAAGTGCCACTACGACGTATATTTTCTTAGCGTCTCATACCTACGGCACGGGGCGGCATGTCAGTCCGTACTCAACCCTTGGTGACCTGAATGCGCGTGGCATACGGTCATGCTGCGCACGCGTGCCCTCCGATGACGCAATTATCAGTGGAAATCATGCTAACGCGATTGTCGATTTACTGAGCATCGGTAGTATTGGGGTCATGGTCGGGAGCGATGACTTTGCAGAGATGCGGATCAAACACCTTGAAATGGTGCAAGGTGTAGTCTCGCGGCTATCTAATCATAGCACGAATTTCAAAAATTACTGCGTCACTCTCGTCACTGCGATAATCGGGTTCGCCCTAACAGCAAATAACGTGAATATCATCCCAGCGGCAGTTTTGCCGGTGGTGGCGTTCGCCTATCTAGATGCGCGCTATTTGCGGTTAGAGAGAGCCTTCCGTTCCCTGTATAATCACGTCCGATTAGAAGATTGGAACAGCCAACCTACTTTTGATCTTGATTTGAAATCCACCCAATTTGATAGGCATCCACTAATTAGAGCCGTCTTCACCTGGACTATCCTTGGATTCTACGGGTCCTTACTTTTTGGCGTGGCTGTGATCTTTTGGCTTAAGAGCGGTAAACCGTGACCAGCCTCCTAGGAAGTTTCCCCTCGATTCCGCAGCAGAAGAAGAGAAGGACATTCTTCTCATTTCATTACGCCGATATCATGCGAGTTAACGTCGTTCGAAAGAGCGGAGAGTTCGCCACGACAGCAGGCGCACCAGGGCGCGACATCGAAGGCTATTATGACGCCAGCCTTTGGGAGAAAAAGAAGCTGGAGGGAGACGAGGCGCTCAAACGTATGATTAGGGAAGGCGTTGAAAATACGTCGTGTGTATGTGTCCTGATTGGTACCGAAACGTGGCAACGTCGATGGGTAAAGTACGAGATCGCCCGCAGCGTTGTGGACGGCAGGGGGCTCATGGCCGTCCACATCAATAGTATCAATCACCACCAGCGCGTAAGACCAGACGAGCGAGGATACAACCCATGTGGGATTTTGGGCCTCGCCGCCCACGTGAGCGGTAATTACTATTTGGTGGAACGGAAGTTCGTAAATGGCGCGTGGGTTTGGGAATGGTACCAAGATTACACAACTGCTGTTTCGGTTCCAAGATACATGAAGCCGCCGACCCCGAACCACCCAGTTCGGCTTGCCGAAGTAACCAGAGAGTATGATTGGAGCCAGAACGGGCACAGAAATATTGGCGGATGGCTTGATCTGGCCGCCACAGAGGCAGGCCGTTAGAGAGTGTGGGGCTAGATCTCATTGGCCGACGCTTGCTTGTGCGCCGATTGACATCAATTAGCGAGTGCGAACAACCGGTAGGGCTTCCACCCTACCAGGGGTGTTCCACCCCTATGGGGGTTATAGGGGGTGGAAGGAACAGGGGGTGGAACAGGGGTGGTAGGGGGGTGGAACGTAGGGTGGAAATCTTTCACCCTGAAAGATTGTTACTCCGCCCCGAAGCATTCCGCCGCCAGGATGAGCCGTTGTCTCGGCTTCGAGGGCGGCCCTTCCATCACAACGCGGAGCTCGCCGGCAGCAATCAAACGCTGCATTGCCGCCTCCAGCATCTTCACTGAAAGCCCCTCGACATCTGGACGCTCGGCCATGACCTTTGGTGCATAGTTCAATCCCTTGGTCTTGGCGACACGCGCGCCAGACCTGTTAATGGCCGACAGCACGTCGCGGAAGATGCGTTCGGCGCGGACATTCATCAAAGCAGAGCCAGGAGATGGCTTGCCATCGTCGAGCACAAAGACACCGTCCTTCCAACGCAGCTTCATCTCTCCGCCGGTGGAACCATAGTTCGATTTCTTCGTCGTTAGAAACCGCAGGTCTTGATCCGCATCCTTTCCTTCCGGGCGCGTCATATAGAGCCTCGATCGAACCGAGTTGTTCCATGCCGTGCTGCCTGAAGATCCGGTGCCAGACTGCATCCCTGAGACGGATGGATGCGTCAGCAGCACGACCGCGCAGTTAAGCCGAATGGCCACTTTCCGCAGCATGCCGATAAACTGCCGGACCTGACCGCGCTTGATTTCATCACCGCCGAAGAGGTCGGCTGCGGTGTCGAGAATGATCAGTTCCGGTAGGAAGTCGCTCACCATCTTCACGAGGTCGACGTAGAGTTCGGTAGGCTGCATATTGCCGCGACGATCAGGGACGGAAAGGAGTGCGTCCATATCGGCCAACGGCACGAGCCGGAAATCTGAAAGGTCGCTCAGCGACTTCCCGTGAGCCGTTACGATATCGTCGAGGCGACGGTGGAATTCTTCTGCTTCGTCTTCGGCGCCGAGATAGACTACGCGGCCAGCAGACGGACGCATCCCCATAGTCTCGACGCCAAGCGCGCCGGCGGCAGCAATCTGTAGGGTGAGCAAAGATTTGCCGACGCCGCCGTCACCCGAGACGATCGTGACCTGGCGGCTGGGAACGAGGTCTTGCAGATACCATTCACGGGCCGGTATGGGCTTGCCGTGCCACTCGGCTGGGCAGACAACGGGAAGCGAGGTGGGCGCTACGGCTGGCGTCTGCTGTGGCGCGTTGTCGTTGGCGGCCAGTGGCACGGCCGCCGGCGGAGGGAATAGCTCCTCGCGAAGCTTCACCATCGACTTTTGTAGCTCGGTCGGTTCCTTCGGAGGCGGCCTGTTACCGAGATCGCGACCGATAATGCTATCAGCAACGACGCGGTCAATCTCCGGCCCGTGGATCTGGAACATGCCAGGGATGCCGGTCTCGTGATGAAGTGTCACAATGACTGTCGAGTCACGGTCGCAGCCATCAATGTTACTTACGATGACACAGGCGCGCTTTTCGGTGTGCTCATCTGCCGGCCACTCGTCGTTTGGCAAGCTGGAAACATTGGCTGGCCCAGTATTTTCCCAGTCCGGCTTTCCAGCCTCATCGGCGGGCGCCAGGACCACGTCAACGCTGCAATGGCCGTGGTCATAAAGGCGATCGTAAATTCCGAAAATCAATGCCTGGCGGCAGTCTGAGGCCGGGGGTTCTCGCGGGCTGTACATGGCCCTAAGTTCGTCAAGGTTTGTTTCAAGCTGCGGCGCGGTTGCTGTCATAGGCTTGTCCGCCTCCCATTGCGGCCTCAAGGGCCTTCAAGATTTCAGCCGCGAGCGGCGGCGCAAAAGTTGCGGAATGCTTCCCGTAAGCGTTCGGCGCCAGGATGCGGGAGAAGCCATTTGGCAACCGCCTCATGGCTAGATTGTAGAGCCGCAGGTTCGGGCCTATTTGCGCGTCAAAAACGCATACGTCGGCGGGCCGCCAGGGTGGGCGGACCTCTAATATCTCGATCATGGTGTTCCTTGTGGGTGCTAGTAGGTCAGGTGAACGGTCACGCCTGACAGGTTTCCATCTGCATCCGCGTCATACTCGACCCGCTTCACTTGGAGATGGTTCGTGCCGCCGCGATAGTGGAATGACACCCAATCGCCTGTGCCCGGCACGGCCGGCCAATCGACGTCTAGGCCGTTGGGATGATCTTCGCTTTTAATGGTGATCTTCATGCTGCCGCCCTCGCCGCGATCTTCGCATGTATCCATGCGGTGACTTCCGAACGCACGAAGGCGATGCGCCTGTCGCCCAGATCCACGGCTTTTGGGAAACGGCCCTCTTGCCGATAACGATTAAGCATAGTTCGGCTCATGGACGTCAGTCGGCAGGCGTCATTCAGGCTGACCAGCGTGGGTGTATTGTCGTTATGCGCTTGCATAGAGCTCCTTCTCGCCGGACGGAATCCGAGCGTTAAACAGGTTGATCAATTTTGAAATGAGAGCCGGCAGCAGCCGGGTTTATGTGCATTCGGTGCGCCGAAGCGCTGGGCGGCGAGAAGCTCAATTGGCTTCAATGACTATGCTAAATTTGGTGTAAACTTACAAAAAAGTCAAAATGGATATTGATTGCAGGTTGCAATAAATTTCTTGACGCGTTTTGTAAAACTACATGGTTTATAGATGTGCTGTGCCGTCACAATGGATCCTAACGTGCGATCCTGAGCGGCAGGAAAGAAACCAGCTTCCTCCGCGACCTCTTTTGTGGCGTCGGAGAACTTTTCATTGGATCATAAATCAAACCATCAAAAGCATCGAATAGAACCCAGTGCCATTTTTCACCTACGCGACTTACTGCAACTAATGCGACACCATCAATGCTATCCCAACTAGACACCCGTTTCGGCCGTCCGCGGCACTCGACCCCAAGCCTTTCGAGGCCACGCCTCATGTGCGACCACTGGGTACGCTGGTCTTGAGGTTTTGCCTCATCGAAGAGAGCGGAGGCCGCCTCATCCAAGCTTCGACTTGTGATCATGGCGAGGCATGCAATGCCACAGCCAGTTGGGCTGCTTTGGGCAATGTGAGTGAAGCGCATCGCGGCCCTCATGTTATACGGGGGAAAGTTAACGAACTACGGCCTTAAGACCTTGTTTATCTGTCTGAAATTGTAGCCTTCATGTCTCCATCGAGTTTGAACTTGTAAACATAAGCCGCCCATTCCCGCATCAGCTTCCGTCGGCGCTCAAGCGCATCTGATCGAGCATAGGAGCGCTCAACAGTGTCACCGACCGCGTGGGCCAACGCCGCCTCTGCGATCTCGCGAGGGGCGTGGGCAACCTCGGTCGCCCAATCCCGGAACGCCGACCTCATGCCGTGAACCGTGAATGCTCCACCTCCAGCCGATGTGAGCGCCTTCGCCAAGCTCATATCGGAAAGCGACTTTTTATCGCGCACGCCCGGAAACACGAAATCGTTGACGGCTTGATCCCTCATTTTGAGGAGTAAAGAAGCAGCCTGCGGCGACAATGGAACTCGATGCTCTTTGCCTGGCTTAGTGCGCTCGGCCGGGATGATCCAAACCTTATCCCGAAAATCTATCTCACTCCAAACAGCGCCGCGAACCTCACCAGATCGGCAGGCTGTCAGGATGCATAGCTCTAGCGCCCTCGCCCCCACTCCACCTATCTCCGCGAGCTTTCTCATAAACGCGGGCAAGTCCGCATGCGGCATCGCAGCATGATGAGCAGTGGCAGTGAGCTGATTGGGTTTGTGCATTGCATGCTCGAGGTTGCCCTTCCAGCTTGCCGGGTTCTCGCCGGCGCGGTGTCCTTCGACCTTGGCTGCATCCAGCACGCGCTCAATCGCCTCACGAAGCTTTTCCGCGGTTTCCTGCCGCTCGCCCCAGATCGGGTTAAGAACAGAAATCACATCTTTCGTCTTGATGCTCGCGATGGTCTTAGCGCGGATCGGCTTGGCGTGGTTCTCGAACAGGTTGCGCCATCGGGCCTCAGTTTTGGCCCCACGCCATCGGCCAGCCTTCACGGCGGCATCCACGAACGAGTCGGCATAGGCTCCAAATGTAATCAGATTGGGCGTGTCCGCTTGCTCATCACGGCGAGCCACTATTGGGTCAAGACCACGACGCACCAACGCCCTTGCATCTTCTGCCGCCTGGCGCGCGTCAGCGAGCCCGACTGTATGAAGTGGGCCAATGCCCATTTCGCGCCGCAGCCCGGCGAACGTGTAGCTGAAGATCCAGTACCGACCGCCGCCCTTGGTGACGAGCCAGAGGCCGCCGCCGTCGCGCAACTTGGCCGCCTTGCTGGCCGCGATAGATTTAACTGTGAGCGCGTTTCGAGTATGGCTCCCCATAGGTCTTCCCCACTTTTTCCCCGCTTTCAGGTATTGCGCTATAAATAAGCGTCTTGGATGAAATGGACAAGTCTTCGTAGTGAAATCAATATGTTAAATATCGATGTGTTGTCACTATGGAGCGCTCTGGACGCTAAAAATTATCCGGCCCGGGGAGCCAGTTTTCAAGTTAAGCGCCTGTTTCGTTGATAACTCCGAATGCAGGCGCTTTCTTCCCACTTTCCCTCCCGCTTTTGAAATGCGCCCGGATCGCAAAGCATACGCGATCAAAACTGATGGCAGCGGACGTCAGCGTTTCGTTTTTTTGGGTAAGGACGGGACCGAAGCGGTCGGCGGAACATTCCCGTTGGTGCATCGAACCACATTTGAGAAAGCAGTCGATATAGGAAAAATATGACACTAAGGTTCTGCGGTCGCCCCGATGATCGACTGGACGGGTCGGCCAAGCAACTATCGCCCTCAGAGCGCGTGTCGTACTTCTCGTCGCACCGTGCTTATTGCGCCTCCCTCACCTAGCCCTAAATCAGCACCCCCTAATCCTTGCGAAAATTCACGAGGCGCATAAATTCAATCTATCAGATGGCTTTTGCCGGTGACCACGGATGTACTGGCACCGTGCTGACGCAATCAAGAAGGGTCGGCGCGAGCATTCGCCCGACCCTTTCTTGTTCTCCCAGACCGTTCTGCCGCTACTGCCGGCTAAAAATCGAAATACACGGTCACACCCGACCGACGACGATAGGGTTGATAGTCGCGATAGCCGTAATAGTCGCGACTGCCATAGTACCGCGGACGAGAGCACGAGCCGTAATACCGACAGTCGCGGTAAGCGTACCGGTGTTTCTTCCGGTGGCCATACGCGTGTCCATTACCGTGGCGACGGTGTTTGACTTGCTCGACGTCGGGGTTGTGCATATGTACTGCATTCGGCACGATGATCGGCGCGGCGTTCAGCGGCAGGGCGAAAGATGCAGACAAGATCATGGCTGCAAGTGCGGAAAAAAGCATCTTCATCGGCGCATCCTTTCGGGCTGCGATTCTGGTTTAATGAGGATTAACCTCCGATGAACGGCTGGCAGCATCTACGACGGGTAGGCATTCGCTGGCCAACCAACCGCTGGCGGTGTACAGCAAACACCATGGCTCTCGATCCCGAAAAAGCATTTTTAGATTACAGTGCGGCGAACTGCAGCGTGCAGTTCTGGACCGCCAACGCACCGGCCGTGCAATTCACCTCTTTGGAAGCCGCCGTCAGGTTCGCAAAAGACCATGGCGGCAGGTGGGAAGAGATTGAGATAACGGTCCATCTGCCGCGCGAGGACATCGTATTCGCCACCGGAAAAGTGCATCAACTTATTGACGCTTTGCCAGGTGACCTCCGGAAAAAACGGTAATGATGGATTGGCAATCAATAGAACCGGCTGGCGCGCTGCCGGACGGTCTTGGCCAATTTTCAAAAAATATCTTGAATTTTCAATAGACGCTTTTCTGTTCAGCTCAACCATCAGCTTGCCTCGCACGGACCACGCGCAGCTCGCGGTCATGCAGCGAAACACATACTATCGCCACAGCACCTGGATAACGTCACGGCCATGGCTCTAGGTATGGCGATGGAATCGGAATAGGCGCTGCAGTCGGCCCGATGCTGTTCGATGACACCGCGATCGGTGTCGCGATCGGCGCTGCCGTCGGGGCTGTGATCAAACGGAAATGACCGCTTATGGAGCGCCCGCCTGACGCTCCTCACGACCCCGCTTCCTATACGGGCAAAGAGACGGCCACCTTTAATAGCTGCACGAACGGCCCTCGCGGGGGCGGAAGCCATCGGCGCAGGCCGGGTTCATCGAATCTCCCGGCTGATATCCCGATGCCGAGCCATATGAATTCGGCGGCGTCGAGCAGGCCGAGGTCATGGCGGCAAGACTGATTGCTCCGGCTGCTACAAATGCCCGAAATCTCTTCATCGATGCTTCTCCAGTTTAGGCTGTGACCGGGTGACGAGAGCTTCTGCTCTCTCCTGCCAAGTTCGCCTTGTCCCTCAAGATATGGCGCTCTCTTCGCCGGACGTCAGCGCCGAACGCACAAGATTCTTATCAATCTCGATCAGCTCCGCATGAAGATCGTCGATGACCAAGTCGACCGGGAACAAAGACCGCGGTTCAAAGTTGAGTGGCACCAACCACGTAACGTCAGTTTCTGACAGGAGGTCTTTCATGGGTCGCGGTATTCTTCTTTGGCTGCTTGGTGTTCCACTGCCGATCATCATCCTTCTTGCTCTGTTTATGCGATAGGAACAGATCATGTCGGTTTCAGTGACAGGTTCCGGGGAGATTGCTACTCCGGTCGAATCCTCCAAATCCGCCATGACATGGGGGCCTATCTTCGGAGGCGCCGCCGCTGCCATCGGAGTGACCCTCATTCTTTTGCTGCTTGGATCCGGGGTCGGGTTGACGATGGTATCGCCCTGGTCGGGGCAAAGCAGTTCGCTCGGTACGGTCGGGGTGACGGCGGCGATCTGGCTGGTTGTCGTCCAATGGCTGTCCTCCGGGCTCGGAGGCTACATCACCGGCCGCCTGCGCACGAAGTGGGCGGCCGTCCACACCGATGAGGTGTTCTTCCGCGATACGGCGCATGGCTTCATCAGCTGGGCGCTGGCGACAATCTTCGTCGCCGGGTTTCTGGCGTCGTCGCTGACTTCGCTTGCCGGTGCAGGCGCACAGGCCGTGGGCTCCGCCGCGCAAGCTGTGGGTTCGACCGCCACTGCCGCCGGCACGGCAGCAGCATCGTCGACAGCGTCGCCGATGGATCTGCCCACTGCCTATTTTACCGACGCGTTGCTGCGTCCTGATCAGGCTCGCGCGGCTGCAACCTCGAATGACGCCGCGGCAACGGCGGAGGTATCCCGCATCCTCCTCAACGGCGCCGCTGAGGGCCAGATCCCGGATGACGACAAGGCCTATCTTGCCACCATCGTCTCTGCTCGCACCGGTCTTTCCGAAGCCGATGCGCGCACCCGCGTCGACACCGTGCTGAAGCGCATCGACGACGCCAAGGTCGCCGCCCAGAAAGCCGCCGATGAGGCACGCAAGGCTGCCTCCACCACGGCATTGCTCGGCGCGTTGTCACTTCTGATCGGGGCTTTCATCGCTGCTGCCGCCGCAGCCTTTGGCGGGTCGCAACGCGACGAAGAGGAAGACCTTCTCGTCACGCCTCGGATTTAAGGCCCCGGGCCCAGGATCGACGGAAATGGGGGCGCGGGGTCGAAAGGCCCGCGCCCCAATAATGCGGGGCCATCCCAGGCTCTGCTGCGGTTGGATGATCGTGCGCTGCAAGGCTTTTTCCCCATGGCGGTTTATTTCGCATCGGGCGGAACATGTCGCCGTTGGGGAGCTTCGGTTAGGTCAAACCTTTTCCGGAGAATGTAGATGGCCAAGAAGACCTCCCAAACCTCGCCCTCGGACAACGCAACGATCCATGATCAAAAACTGCACCGGGGTGCAGGCGGCGAGCTTCATCAGTTTGCCGAAGACGGCAAGCCGGTGCTGACCACAGCTCAGGGCGGACCCGTCTCAGACGATCAGAATACGCTTCGTCTCGGTGCCCGCGGCCCTGCCCTCATCGATGATTTCCATTTTCGCGAGAAGATCTTTCATTTCGATCACGAGCGCATCCCCGAGCGGGTCGTCCATGCGCGCGGTTACGGCGCCCATGGCTATTTCGAAACATATGAATCCCTGGCCGCCTATACCCGGGCCGATCTTTTCCAGCGGCCGGGCGAAAAGAC
>NZ_VSZV01000179.1:0-10646 GCF_008919455.1 Rhizobium sp. PEPV16 | reverse complement strand
GTCCAGGCGCTGCGCCAGCGTCTCGCGATCACCGGCGATCTGCCGCGCGAGGCCGGCCTGTCCAACGCCTTCGATTCCTATGTCGACGGCGCCGTCAAGCGCTTCCAAGCACGCCACGGCCTGCCAGCCGATGGCGTTCTCGGCGAATTCACGCTGAAGGCGATGAACATCCCCGCCGATGTCCGCCTGCAGCAGCTGAACACCAATGTCGTCCGTCTGCAGACCTTCCCTGAAGACTTGGGCCGCCGTCACCTGATGGTCAACATCCCGGCCGCCTATGTGGAGGCTGTTGAAGACGGCAGCGTCGCGACGCGCCACACAGCGGTTGTCGGCCGTCTCAGCCGCCCGACGCATCTCGTCAATTCGAAGATCTACGAGGTCATCCTCAATCCTTACTGGACGGCACCACGCTCGATCGTCGAGAAGGACATCATGCCGCTGATGCGCAAGGATCCGACCTATCTCGAAAAGAATGCCATCCGTCTGCTCGACGGCAAGGGCAATGAAGTCGCCCCCGAGACCATCGACTGGAACGGCGAGGCGCCCAACCTGATGTTCCGTCAGGACCCCGGCAAGACCAACGCCATGGCGTCGACGAAGATCAACTTCTACAACAAGAACGGCGAGTACATGCACGACACGCCGCAGCAGGGCCTGTTCAACAAGCTGATGCGCTTCGAGTCGTCGGGCTGCGTCCGCGTTCAGAACGTGCGCGACCTGACGAACTGGCTGCTGCGCGAAACGCCCGGCTGGAACCGCCAGCAGATGGAGCAAGTGATCGCAACCGGCGTCAACACACCGATCAAACTCGCCGCGGAAGTTCCGGTCTATTTCGTCTATATCTCTGCCTGGGGCATGCCCGACGGCATCGTCCAGTTCCGCGACGACATCTATCAGATGGACGGCAATGCGGAGCTGGCGCTCGACACCACAGCTGGCATGGAACAGCCGGTCCAGTAAGCGGCGACCTCTGCATCGCAATTTGAAAACCGCGCTTTTTCGGGCGCGGTTTTTTTATGTCGGAGAAGCGGTTCTTGAGATGGCCGCCAAAGATCGGCACGGAGCGACCGCAAAAGAGCGTGAGCGCGCGCTTTGCTCAGCAAATGTCGTTCTTCGTATTGCTCTCGCCACGGCGGAAGGCTAATACCTCAGCGCATTCCAGTTGAGGAGCCCGCCCATGACCAATGCTTCCACCGAATCCTTCTTCAATCGCTCGCTTGCGGACGTCGATCCGGACATTTTCGGCGCGATCGGAAAGGAACTCGGTCGCCAACGGCACGAGATCGAACTGATCGCTTCTGAGAACATCGTCTCCCGCGCCGTGCTGGAAGCCCAGGGCTCCATCATGACCAACAAATATGCCGAGGGTTATCCCGGCAAGCGTTATTACGGCGGCTGCCAGTTCGTCGATATCGCCGAGGAACTGGCGATCGAGCGCGCCAAGAAGCTGTTCGGCGTCAATTTCGCCAACGTCCAGCCGAATTCCGGTTCGCAGATGAACCAGGCCGTGTTCCTGGCGCTGCTGCAGCCCGGCGATACCTTCATGGGGCTCGACCTGAACTCGGGCGGCCACCTCACGCATGGTTCGCCGGTCAACATGTCCGGCAAGTGGTTCAACGTCGTCTCCTACGGCGTGCGCGAAGGCGACAACCTGCTCGACATGGATGAAGTCGCCCGCAAGGCCGAGGAAACCAAGCCGAAGCTCATCATCGCCGGCGGCACTGCCTATTCCCGTATCTGGGACTGGAAGCGCTTCCGCGAGATCGCCGACAGCGTCGGCGCCTATCTGATGGTCGACATGGCCCACATCGCCGGCCTTGTCGCCGGTGGCGTTCATCCGTCGCCGTTCCCGCATTGCCATGTCGCGACGACGACGACCCACAAGTCGTTGCGCGGCCCGCGCGGCGGCGTCATCCTCACCAATGACGAGGATCTGGCGAAGAAGTTCAATTCGGCTGTCTTCCCCGGTCTGCAGGGCGGCCCGCTGATGCACATCATCGCCGCCAAGGCTGTGGCCTTCGGCGAGGCGCTGCAG
Source organism: Rhizobium sp. PEPV16 (assembly GCF_008919455.1). NCBI lineage: Bacteria > Pseudomonadati > Pseudomonadota > Alphaproteobacteria > Hyphomicrobiales > Rhizobiaceae > Rhizobium > Rhizobium sp. PEPV16. The sequence goes on along the minus strand of NZ_VSZV01000179.1, from coordinate 8,611 downwards.
CCGGAATTCAAGGATTATGCCGCCCAGGTGGTCAAGAACGCCAAGGCGCTTGCCGAAACGCTGATATCGGGCGGCCTCGACGTCGTCTCCGGCGGTACCGACAACCACCTGATGCTGGTCGACCTGCGCAAGAAGAATGCCACCGGCAAGCGCGCCGAGGCAGCCCTCGGCCGCGCCTATGTCACCTGCAACAAGAACGGCATCCCCTTCGATCCGGAAAAGCCCTTCGTTACCTCGGGTGTGCGCCTCGGCGCTCCGGCCGGCACGACCCGCGGCTTCAAGGAAGCGGAATTCCGCGAGATCGGCAATCTGATCGTCGAGGTTCTCGACGGCCTGAAGGTCGCCAATTCCGATGAAGGCAACGCCGCCGTCGAAGCCGCCGTGCGCGGCAAGGTGGTCAGCCTCACCGACCGCTTCCCCATGTACGGCTACATGGGATAAGGAGTAGGGATGCGCTGCCCCTATTGCGGTTCGGAAGATACCCAGGTCAAGGATTCGCGCCCGGCGGAGGACAACACGTCCATCCGCCGGCGGCGCATCTGCCCGGATTGCGGCGGCCGCTTCACCACGTTTGAGCGTGTGCAGCTGCGCGAGCTGATGGTCATCAAGAAGACCGGCCGCAAGGTGCCCTTCGACCGCGACAAGCTGGTGCGCTCCTTCGAAGTGGCGCTGCGCAAGCGCCCGGTCGAGCGCGACCGCATCGAACGCGCCGTCTCGGGCATCGTCCGGCGTCTTGAAAGCTCCGGCGAGACAGAAATCTCCTCCGAACAGATCGGCCTGCAGGTGCTGGAAGCCATGAAGAGCCTCGATGATGTCGGCTTCGTGCGCTACGCCTCGGTCTATCGGGATTTCTCGCTTGCCGAGGATTTCGAGAAGGTCATTTCCGAAATCAACGCCAAGATCGCTCGCGACCCGCTGGACAGGTGAGCCATGAGCATCACGCTGCATGACGAACGTTTCATGGCGGCGGCGATCCGCCTGTCGCGCTGGCATCTCGGCCGCACCGCCACCAACCCCTCCGTCGGCTGCCTGATCGTCAGGGATGGCGTCATCGTCGGCCGTGCGGTAACGGCGCTCAGTGGCCGCCCGCATGCCGAGACGCAGGCGCTCGCCGAAGCCGGCGCGCTCGCCCGTAGCGCTACCGCCTATGTGACACTCGAACCCTGCTCGCATCACGGCAAGACGCCGCCCTGCGCCGAAGCACTGATCGCCTATGGCGTCGCCCGCGTCGTCATCAGCGTCACCGATCCGGATCCGCGGGTCTCGGGCCGCGGTATCGCCATGCTGCGCGAAGCCGGCATAGAGGTGGCTACCGGCGTGCTGGAGGCGGAGGGCCGGCACTCGATTGCCGCCTACCTCACCCGCCAGACGAAGAACCGGCCCTATGTGACTCTCAAGCTTGCCGTTTCCGCCGATGGCATGATCGGCCGCGAGGGAGCAGGGCAGGTGGCGATAACAGGCGCGGAGGCCCGCGCCCAGGTGCAGGCGCTGCGCGCCGAAACCGATGCGATCCTGGTCGGCATCGGCACCGCGATTACGGATGATCCGCTGCTGACGGTACGGACGCCAGGTCTTGAATCGCAATCGCCGATCCGCATCGTGCTCGATCCGTCTCTCGCATTGCCGCTGACCAGCAAGCTCGTCGAGACGGCGCGGGAAGTGCCGGTCATCGTGGTGGCGAGCGAGGAAGTATGGCCGTTGTCATCGAATGCGGAGGGATTACCCCCCTCTGCCCTGCCGGACTACCGGGATCGAGCCACGGGTCTCGACCCGTCCTTCGGACCCCCCACAAGGGGGGAGATCGGCAAGAGGCGCGATCCGAATTCCCCAGTTTCCGATGGTGATGGTTTCGCCTTGAGGCAAGACGTAGGGCAAGGGGCTAACCCCGATCCGATCTCCCCCCTTGTGGGGGAGATGCCCGGCAGGGCAGAGGGGGGTGCCTCACCCGCTGACATGGACTCCCGCCGCGCAGCCCTCGAAGCCGCCGGCGTCGAGGTGCTCTACTGCAATCCCTATCATCCGGAAGTCCTGTTGCCGGCACTGGCGACGCGCGGTATTTCCTCGCTCCTGGTCGAGGGCGGTGCAAAGACGGCGCGGCTTTTCCTCGAGGCTGGCCTCGTCGACCGCATCCAGCTTTATCAGGCGCCTGTTGTGATCGGCGAGGGCGGTATTGAATCCCCGCTTGATGCAACCGACATACCATCGGGTTTTTCCCATGCGGGCACGCTGATGTTCGGCGAAGATCGCCTGGACGAATACGAAAGAGGGCTTTGATGTTCACCGGAATAGTCACCGATATCGGTACGATCGAATCCGTTTCGCCGCTGAAGGAGGGCATCAAGCTCCGCGTTGCGACGAGTTACGACCCGGCAACCATAGATATGGGCGCATCCATCTCTCACTCCGGCATCTGCCTCACCGTCACCGGCCTGCCGCAGGAAGGCAGCAACGGTCGCTGGTTCGAGGTCGAGGCCTGGGAGGAGGCGCTGCGGCTGACGACGATCGGCGCCTGGCAGGAAGGCAGCCGCATCAATCTCGAACGGTCGCTGAAGATCGGTGATGAACTCGGCGGCCACATCGTTTCCGGCCATGTCGACGGCAAGGCGGAAATCCTATCGGTGACAGCAGAAGGCGATGCCACGCGCTACCGCTTGCGCGCGCCCGAACATCTGGCGAAATTCGTCGCCCCCAAGGGTTCGATCGCACTCGACGGCACCTCGCTAACGGTCAATGCGGTCGACGGCACGGATTTCGACGTGCTGCTCATCCGCCACACGCTCGAGGTCACCACCTGGGGCGATCGCAAGGCCGGCGATTTCGTCAATTTCGAAGTCGACACTATGGCGCGGTATGCCGCCCGGCTGGCCGAATTTCCGAGCACCTGAATCAAAACCTGTAACGGTTTCCAGGGTGACACCACGACAGGCATGCTGGCGCGGAACATCATCAGGCGCTCGTCGACGCATCCAACTGCACGTCTGCGATGCGGCGACGGCCCGATAGCTCACCAATCCGGGGACAGCTTCGTCAGATACTGGCCGTAGGCGCTCTTGCCGAGCTTCTCCGCGAGCTTGGCGAGGTCGTTCTGCGAGATGTAACCCATGCGCCAGGCGACTTCTTCGGGGCAGGCGATCTTGAAGCCCTGGCGTTTCTCCAGCGTGCTGACAAAACCTGCGGCATCGAGCAGGCTGTCCGGCGTGCCAGTGTCGAGCCAGGCATAGCCGCGGCCCATCAGCTCCACGAAAAGCTGGCCGCGCTCGAGATAGGTGCGGTTGACATCGGTGATTTCCAATTCACCGCGCGGTGATGGCTTCAGGTTGGCGGCGATATCGACCACCTGCTGGTCGTAGAAATAGAGGCCGGTCACCGCCCAGTTCGATTTCGGCTTCTTCGGCTTCTCCTCGATCGACAGCGCATTCATCTTTTTGTCAAAGCCGACAACGCCATAGCGTTCCGGATCGGTGACGTGATAGGCGAACACCGTCGCGCCTTCCTCACGACTCGTGCCGGATTTCATGATTTCCGGCAGTCCGTGCCCGTAGAAGATGTTGTCGCCGAGAACGAGTGCCGAGCTTTCGCCGTGCAGGAAGTCGGCGCCGATGATGAAGGCCTGGGCGAGGCCGTCCGGGCTCGGCTGTACGGCATAGGTCAGCGAAATTCCCCATTGCGAGCCGTCGCCGAGAAGGCGCTTGAAGGCTTCGACGTCGTGAGGCGTGGTGATGATCAGAAAATCCCTGATGCCGGCGAGCATCAGCGTCGTCAGCGGATAGTAGATCATCGGCTTGTCGTAGACCGGCATCAACTGTTTCGAGACGGCCTGCGTGATCGGATGCAGACGCGTGCCCGTGCCGCCGGCGAGAATAATCCCCTTCATGCCCATCTCCCTAAAGACCTTTATTCAAAAGGTCCTGCATGACAATCTTCATCGACTGCTTCCACTCCGGCAGCCGGATTCCATATGTTCCGGCGAGCTTGTCGCCGTTGAGACGTGAATTGGCGGGACGCTTCGCCGGTGTCGGATAGTCCGCCGTCGGGATGCGCTCGACGCCGACGTTTCTGCCGCCGGATTTAGAAAGCTCCGTGAATATCTCTTCGGCGAAGTCCGCCCAACTTGCCTCGCCGCTGCCGGTCAGGTGAAAAGTGCCGCGGAGCGATGGCTCAGGGTCCGCTACGATACGGGATGCGATCGCAAGAATCGCGTCGGCGATGTCGAGTGCCGAGGTCGGGCATCCTGTCTGATCGGCGACAACGCGAAGATGATCGCGCGTCTCGGAAAGCCGCAGCATCGTTTTCAGGAAGTTGGCGCCAAAGGGCGAATAGACCCAGGCGGTGCGCAAGATGACGTGGTTCGGGTTCGCCGCCGCGACGGCCTTCTCGCCCGCGAGCTTCGAACGCCCGTAGACGGAGATCGGCGCGGTCGCATCCTCTTCGGAATACGCGGAGGCCTTGTCGCCGCTGAAGACGTAGTCGGTCGAAATGTGGATGATCGGAGCCCCGATCCGCACGGCAGCCTCGGCAACCGCCCCGGCGCCTGCCGCGTTGACGGAAAAAGCAAGCTCGGGTTCGCTCTCGGCTTTGTCGACCGCCGTATAGGCGGCCGCCGAGACGATCACATCCGGGCGCAGGGCCGAGAAGGCGGCTGCGATGCTTGCAGGATCCGCAAGGTCCATTTCCGGGCGCCCGACCGCGCTGATTTCGACGCCCGTTTCGGCGCCACGTCTGAGCAGCGACTGAACGACCTGGCCCTGTTTGCCGGTGACGGCAATGCGCATCGCTTATCGTCCCTTGAAAACGCCGAGGCGTTCGCCGGAGTAGACGTTTTCGCGCAGCGGCCTCCACCACCATTCGTTTTCCAGGTACCAGTGCACGGTCTTCTCGATGCCGGTTTCGAAGGTCTCTTGTGCCTTCCAGCCGAGTTCGCTTTCGAGTTTGGAGGCGTCGATCGCATAGCGTGCGTCGTGTCCGGGGCGGTCCGTGACGTTGGTGATCAGACGTGTATGCGGTCCCTTGTCACTGTAGACGCCGTCGAGAATAGCGCAGATGCGATGAACGACATCGATGTTCCTGCGCTCATTGCGGCCGCCCACATTGTATTTTTCGCCGGGGCGCCCTCTGGATGCGATCGTGAAGAGCGCGCGGGCGTGGTCTTCGACATAGAGCCAGTCGCGGACATTCGCACCATTGCCGTAAACCGGAAGAGGCTTGCCCTCCAGTGCGTTCAGGATCATCAGCGGAATGAGCTTTTCCGGGAAATGGAACGGGCCGTAGTTGTTGGAGCAATTGGAGACGACGACGGGCAGGCCGTAGGTGCGGTGCCAGGCGATCGCCAGATGGTCGCTCGCGGCCTTGGAGGCGGAGTAGGGCGAGGACGGATCGTAAGGCGTCGTCTCCTCGAAGAGGCCCTCGTCGCCGAGTGAGCCGTAGACCTCGTCCGTCGAGACATGCAGAAAGCGGAAGGCGCTTTTGCGGCGAGCGTCAAGCCCATCCCAATAGTGCCGTGCGGCATCCAGCAGGCTGAATGTGCCGACGATGTTGGTCTGAATGAAATCGTCCGCGCCCGAGATCGAGCGGTCGACATGGCTCTCTGCCGCGAGATGCATGACGATATCAGGGCGGAAGGACGCGAATGCTTCCTGCATCCCGGCGCGGTCGCAGATGTCGGCCTGCAGGAATTGATAGTTCGGCGCCGATTCGACGGATTTCAGCGATGCCAGATTGCCGGCATAGGTCAGCGCGTCGACATTCAGCACCTCGGCGCCGATCTCGCTGACGAGATGGCGCACCAATGCCGATCCGATGAAGCCCGCTCCGCCCGTGACCAGTATGCGCATCGTGGATCAATCCTTGGGATGCTGTGCTGAATAGGTAAAATGGCTTGGCAGATCGGCGAGCCGCGGCAGCGTCTTGTCCTTGTCGGACGATACCATGTCTCTCTCATCGAAGGGCCAGCGGATGCCGATCGCCGGATCGTTCCACGCGATGCCACGATCATGCTGCGGGCTGTAAGGTGCGGTTACCTTGTAGCTGATGATGCTGTTCGGCTCGAGCGTTGCGAATCCGTGTGCGAAACCGGCCGGTACCCAGAGCTGCATGCCGTTTTCCGGCGAGAGATCCTGAGAGAGCCATTTGCCGAAGCTCGGTGATCCCCAGCGGATATCGACGACGACATCCATGATCCGGCCGGCAAGGCAGCGCACCAGCTTGCCCTGTGCGAAGGGTCGTATCTGGAAATGCAGCCCCCGGACGGTGCCAGCCTGCGCCGAAAGCGATTCATTGTCCTGGATGAACGTGACGTCGGCCACATTTTCCCGGAACCAGGCATCCTTGAATACCTCGGAGAAGTAGCCGCGGTGATCGCCGAAGCGTGGCGGCGTGATCGCAACGATGCCCTCGATGGCCGTCGTCTCAATACGCATGACTTACCTTTTCTGCGCCTTCATCAAGCGCCCGCCCTCATGACGCTCATCAGCATGTCCGCCTGCGAGCGGCTCTGCATGGCCGCAAGGCCCTTCGCGGCAATGGCATCGCGCTCGTCGGCATCTGCGATCAGCTTGTAGCAGCGCTCGATCATGTCGTCGTAGGGCTCGATTGCCAAGCCGCCGATGAAAGGCTGGAGGTCCGGATCGCGGATGTCGCCTTCCGTCAGCACGCAAACGCGATTGGCAAGCAGATAGGAAATGCGGACGATCTCGAAGACGCCGCTCGCATAGTGATGGATGTTTATGACGATCTTGGCGCGGGCAATCGCCGCATCACGTTCCGCACCATAGATGTTGAAGAGATGCACGACCTTGAGCCCACCCTCTTCAAGCGTCTTCAGGATGTGGTGGCGGCGCTCGTTCATCGAGCCATAGAAGAGCACGTCTATATCCTTGACGACGGCATGCTGGATCTGGCTCAGGCAACTGTTGTAACCGATTTCGAGCACACCGGCGTGATCGATACCCTTGGCGGCAAGGTTTTCGCGGTTGCGCGGGCTGTAGTCGAGCACCGGCATCGCCCGCAGGATCGACATATAGCGCGAATTGATCCAGATGCTTTCTTCGGACACCTGCTCGAGATTGATGATGACACTGTCCTTCGGCAGATGATCGACGATTTCGGCCGGAAGCAGGTTGCCGCCATAAATGATCGGCGCACGGTCCGCGAACTCGTTCATGTCTCTGACGATCGGTGCAGAACCGCCCAGCTCATGGAAGGCACCCTGCAGACCGAGCGCAACCTCGTCGAAGGCGTGGCTGTGACTGTAATTGGCAGGCGTCACGATCCAGATGCAATGGCGATCCTTGTGGGCCTGCCATCCGCCGGCAAAGGGCTGCAATGCGTTGCGAAGCGACTGCTCGATCCTTTGGGCGGCGGGTGTCTCGGTACGCACAGCCTGCTGCGGCGCCGGGGAGGCGCCGGAAGGCTGCGGAGCATAGGCATGCATCAGTTCGCGGCCACCCGTGAACTGGCCGCGCGGCATCCAGGCCGGCGGATCATCGGCGAACCAGATAAGGTGCGGCTGCTTGATCAGTGGTTGGCGGCCCTCCTGCCAAGAGGCCAAGTGGGCCTCGTCGGGGCTCTGAAGAAAAGCTTCCTTGGCGGTGAAGAGACCATGCAGCATCCGGCCGAGACGGACACCGAACTTCCACTCGAAATCGGCAGGCGCCGGCACGAAGGCGGCGATCTTCAATCCGGAGGCGGCAGCCTGCTGAACATAGAGCCCGAGCAGACGCTCGATCACGAAGGGGCGCATCGTCGCGTTGGCGTCGCGTGAATACTGCGCCGAACCGGCATAGGCAATGCCCGCTGGCGTGCCGCGGCGCGCTTCATTTTCCAGCGATTCCAGAATGCCTTCGCAAAAGGCGAAATATCCGGACCAGAACTTCCTGTTGCCGCAGAAATAGTTGCAGAACATGAAGGCGGTTTTGTCTTGCGGCGGCGCGATCGGATAGCCGAGCTGCTGGATATGCAGGAAGATCGGCTCCATGCCTGGACGGCCGCCAAGCAGCGAATGCTCCCAGACGTTGCTGTAGATCGCGGCGTGGCCGATCAGCGGATTGTAGAGATAGGCGTCCGCACCTTCCGCCCTGGCCTTTTCCGCCTCGGCAACGAAGGATGGGAAGCTCGTGACGGACTTCATCTCGAATTTGCTGGACAGCAGTCCCCAGAACACGTCCTCGCCGAGGCCGATCGCCTCGTGCTGCGCATGCAGGATACGGAAGAGCTCGTATTCGCGGGTCGCAGCCTGCGGGTTGAATGAGATGTCGAGTGGTACGGCAGCCCCGTCGAGCTGGCTGCGCTGCGAAGGGCCGAGATAAGGCTGGTAGATAATGACGGACCCCGTGCCGGCAGCTTTCTCGGTGAGAAGCGCCAGATCAGGAAGACCGGCGGGCAGAGCGGAAACGGGCTGATTGATCGTCAAGGCATCATCCTCAGTGCATGGTCGCCGTCTCCGCGATTCACGAAACGGCATTCGGGCTGGTCTAGGAGCCGACTATTGGACGTGAAGCTTGCGCCACACTGTTTCCAGGACTTTCTCTGGTCAGCCTGGAGGGATTGCAGGGGCTCGACCTATCCGGGGTCGGTTTTCTCTACAGCGCCGCGCGTCTTTTCAGACGCGCAAAGG